>NZ_JAHLQB010000024.1 GCF_018918205.1 Lachnoclostridium sp. MSJ-17
TGCAGGCTTTGACAATTTCGACGCAAAATACCCTGACGCGAATATGATCCTTGAAATGAAGCTGCTGGGCTACAATGTACTACAGGTTCCCGCAATAATGCATTTGCGCAAGAGCGGAGAAAGCATGCACTCCGGAATCTGGAAGCCGGCAAAATATATGGTTCGTTCGACGATAGCATTGATCGTAGCCAGGATGAGAGGGTGGACAAATAAGAAATGAAAACTGACAATATGCCTCAGGATGCTTTTGATTTTGTCATTATGTGGGTCGACGGTTCAGACCCCGAGTGGCAAAAACAGAAGAGAGAGTATTCACCTGATTCCAAGGACGACAACCGTCCCCAAAGATACCGCGATTACGGTTTCCTGCGTTATTGGTTTCGCGGTATTGAAAAATTCGCCCCCTGGGTCAGAAAAATTCATTTTGTCACTTGGGGACATTTGCCTGATTGGCTTGACACCACTAATCCTAAGCTTCATATCGTAAACCACAAAGACTATATGCCGGAGAAATACCTGCCTACATTCAGTTCCCGTCCTTTGGAACTTAACCTGTTCCGTATAGAAGGTCTTTCCGAGCAGTTTGTTTTTTTCAATGACGATATGCTGGTGATTAACCACATAAAGCCTGAGGATTTTTTCAAAGGAGGAAAGCCGGTAGATATGCTGGCGCTCCAACCTGTCGTTGCCAATCCTGAATATCCGCTCATGTCTCAATCGTATATCAATATTTCCCTTATGATCTGCAGGCACTTTGATAAGCGTACCCAGATGAAGCGGCTCAAAAGCAAGTTCTTTTATCCCGGCTACCCGATAATGTATCTCGGATATAATATACTTGAAACGGTCTTTCCGCTTTATACGGGCTTCTATACGGTACATTCACCCTCCCCTCTTTTGAAAAGCACCTGCGAAAAGATTTGGAAAGAAGAAGGCGATTTTTTGGACGAGGTCTGCAAACATAAATTCAGAAACCGCGACGGTGTAAATCAGTATGTTTTCAGAGAATGGCAAAAACAGACAGGAGAATTTGTCCCCGCAAATCTTCATCGCAAATTTGTTTATCTGAATGTAGGAAGAGATCTATCAAAGGCTGATAAGGTCATCCGCAAGCAAAAGCGCAAAATGATTTGTCTGAATGACACTGACGACAATATTGATTTCGACTTTGTAAATAATACCTTGTGCGATGCGCTTGCATCTATACTGCCTGAGCCTTGTTCTTTTGAAAAAGACAAAAACTCCTCTGAAGAATAATTAGACCACAGATTTACATTACTCTTATTATTGTTTACAAGACGGAAAAATACCTGAGCTGATGAGAGGATGGTTTTGCAAATGAGTAAAAAAAACAAAATACCGCAAAAAGATATCGACTTCGTTATTTTGTGGGTCGACGGTTCGGATCCGGATTGGATAAAACAAAAAAATGAGTATTCTCACGATCCAAAGGATGACGCCCGACCTCAGCGATACCGCGATTTCGGCTTCTTGCGATATTGGTTTCGCGGTGTGGAAAAATACGCGCCATGGGTCAGAAAGATTCATTTTGTTACATGGGGACATCTGCCCGACTGGCTTGACACATCTCATCCAAAACTTAATATTGTTAATCACTCCGACTATATGCCTGCGGAATACCTGCCGACATTCAACTGTAACCCTCTGGAGCTGAATCTTCACCGAATCAAGGGTATCTCCGAACAGTTTGTTTATTTCAATGATGATTTGTACCTGATTAATCACGTAAAGCCTGAGGACTTCTTCATATGCGGAAAACCGGTGGATATGCTTGCGCTCCAACCCGATGTAGCCAACCCTGTTTTCGCGGTCATGTCCTATATCCATATGAATAATTCCCTTCTGATTGCCAGGCATTTTGATAAGAGGACACAAATGAAGCGGTTCAAGAGCAAATTCTTTTATCCCGGCTACCCACTGATGCATCTCGGGTATAATATTCTTGAAATGGTCTTTCCGCGTTATACAGCGTTTTACACCGTACATAGTCCTTCTCCCCTCTTGAAAAGCACCTATGAAACGATATGGTCGGAAGAAAACGAACTGCTGGATGAGGTCAGCAGACATAAATTCAGAAGCCGTGACGATGTCAGTCAGTATATTTTCCGGGAATGGCAAAAACAAACGGGAGAGTTTGTCCCTGCCAATCTTCACCGCAAGTTTCGCTACTTTGAAATAGGACAAAACATGGAAGAGGTATTAAATGTCATTCGGAAACAAAAGCGCAAGATGATTTGTCTTAACGACCCCGATCAGGAGATCGATTTTGAAGCCAACAAAGAGATACTGGATAATGCCTTTGCGTCAATTATGCCGGAGCCTTCATCATTTGAAAAGAACTGATTCCAGTTTTAATAATCGTACCGGAAACCGGGAGGATGATTATGCAGAAAGAAAACGACAAAAAAACACCGCAGGAAGAAATCGATTTCGTCATCCTATGGGTTGACGGATCGGATACCGAGTGGCAAAAGCAGAAGAAAGAATACGCACAACAACATACAGACGACGACCGTCCGCAAAGATATCGCGATTTCGGTTTATTGAAATATTGGTTCCGCGGTGTGGAATTATTCGCGCCTTGGGTAAGAAAAATACATTTTGTCACATGGGGACATCTGCCTGACTGGCTCGATACATCTCATCCAAAGCTCAATATAGTTAAACACTCCGACTATTTGCCTGAGGAATATCTGCCGACGTTTAGTTCTCATCCTTTGGAACTGAACCTCCACCGCATAAAGGGGATTTCTGAGAGGTTTGTTTACTTTAATGATGATGTGTTCCTGATAAATAATACAAACCCCCGTGATTTTTTTATCGATGGGAAACCGGTTGATATGCTTGCACTTCAGCCTATTATTGTTAATCCGATGAATCCGACTATAGCCCATATACATGTTAATAATTCTCTGCTGATAAGCAGACATTTTAAGAAGCGAACGCAGATGAAGCAATTCAAGAATAAGTTTTTTTATCCCGGCAACCTGAAGCACTGCGGATACAATCTCTTTGAAACAGCTTTCCCGTTTTTTTCAGGATTCTATATTATTCATGGCCCTTCTCCGATCATAAAGGACACTATCAAGACAGTCTGGTCGGAAGAGTATGAAGTATTGGATGAGGTCAGCAAACATAAATTCAGAAGCTGCGATGATGTAAGTCAGTATATTTTTCGTGAATGGCAAATGATGTCAGGTAATTTCGTTCCCACTGATCTTCTCAAAAAATTCTGCTATATTACTATTGGAAATGATTTGGAGAAAGCCGAAAAAATAATCCGGAACCAAAAGCGCAAAATGATTTGTCTGAACGATACCGACGAGGAAATAGATTATGAAGCCGTTAAATCTGCTTTATCAAACGCGCTTGAGTCGATAATGCCGGAGTCCTCTTCCTTTGAAAAACAGAAATGAATCACTTTTTGATTGAGGAGCGTCAGGAAACAAATGAAACATAAATCCAGAACGGAATACTCCATGCGTAATTCTATGGTTGCATTGATTTGCAAAATATTGGTTTTGCTTTTCGCTTACGCTTCCAGAGTGGTATTTATCCGCGTTTTGGGCGTTGAATGCACAGGCGCCTACGGACTATTCAACAATATTTTGGTCATTTTTTCTCTCAGTTCTCTGGGAATAGATACCGCGCTTGCTTTTATGCTCTACGCGCCTGTCGCCGAAAATGACAGGATAAATCAGCAGGCTCTGATTCAAGCTTTTCGCCGCGTTCATCTGATGCTCGGCATTATCGTTTTGCTGATATCAGTCGTATTATTCTTTCTTCTTCCCGTATTTTCCGCAGAAGCGGCGTCAATTCCCGATATCGGGCTGATTTACTGGTTGTTTGCCGGAAATATGATTTTCGGTTATTTCCAATCTCATAAGCAGATACTTCTTCTGGCGGATCAACAGAATTACCTCAATGATCTTTATGAAGCCGGACAATTGATCCTGCAATATGTTATTCAGATCGTTGTTCTCCTGACAACAAAAAGCTTTCTGTTATTCAGTATTGTATTTTTTGTTTTAATCATTCCAAAAAATCTTTTATCCGCGGCTCATACGACTAAGCGCTATCCGTACTTGAAGGAACGCGTCAGCGTTTCTTTGGATGAAGATGAAAAGAAACTGCTGCGAAAAAACATTTGGGCTATACTGATCAGAAAATCAGGTGTACATCTGCAGCTGTTTACGGATACGCTCCTTCTTTCCGGCTATTTCGGACTGTTATCAATGGCGAGGTATGCTAACTATAGCCTTATTATCACTTCTGTCAGGGTATTGGTGGAAAAAATCGTAAACGGAATCACGGGCAGCGTCGGTAATCTAGGAGTAACAACTGAGAGAGAAAAAGTCGAAGATGTATTCAACGTATCGCTGATGCTGACATGTATCATGTTCGGAATCGTCTCAATCGCTTTATTTGTAGTCATCGGACCGTTTATCGATATGAGCTTCGGTCAGGAATATGTCTTCCCTATCGATATTACATTGGTCTTGTGCGTAAATCTCTATCTAAAAGGAATACGTACCATTACCAATGTATTCCGCAATTCTCTCGGCCTGTTTCGGCAGGCGCGATATATGGGATTTATTGAAGCGGGCGTCAATGTGGTGTACTCCATTGCTGCGATTACCATTTTTGGTGAAATCGGTATCTTTATCGGCACAACATTAAGTATGCTGACGGTTCCGATCTGGATGGAGCCGTGGGCTTTATACAGAGACTATTTCGAAAAAAAGCTCTGGATATACTTTATCCGTCTCGGCGGATACACGCTTGCGATCGCAGTGTGCTGGGCTGTATCATATTTTGTATGCAGCTTTATCGGCGGACCTCTGCCGGTTCAGTTCATACTCAAGGGCGTTATCAGCGTAGTAATTTCCGGTGCGCTTATTGTTTTGATTTTTCACTCTACAAAAGAATTCAAAACTATTTTATCATCGTTTAAATCTATACTGAAGAAAAAAAGTGGAAAAAAAACATAATATGAGGATGGTTGATTATAATGCTGTTTTCTGTCATTGTTCCGATATACAAAGCGGAAAAATACCTGAATAAATGCGTAGACAGCATTCTCGGTCAGACGTTTACAGATTTTGAGCTGATTCTTGTCGATGACGGCTCACCGGATAAGTGTCCCGAAATTTGCGACGCATACGAAAAAGCGGATTCTCGGGTTCGCGTGATTCACAAACAAAACGAAAAACTGGTTCGGGCAAGATTTACAGGGATTCAAGCGGCGACCGGCGACTATATCTGTTATGTTGATGCCGACGATTACGTCACAAAAGACTGGCTTTCCACAGTGGCGAACAAGATTTTCTCGTCGCCGGTCAGGCCCGATATTGTCGTATTCGGTTCAGTCAGGGATTTCGGAGATTATACCGTAAAAATCAAAAAGAACGTTCCCGACGGATTTTATGACAAGAAACGTCTTGAAAACGAAGTATATCCTGTACTTATGTCAGGAAACAGGACCCGTATTCATTTGGGTAAGGAATGCATCTATACTGCCTCATGGAATAAGGTCTATAAAAGGGAACTGTTGTCCCGGCATTACTGCCGCGATGAAAAAATCACTCGCTGTGAGGACGCCGCATTTGTATTTGAATGCTTTCTATATGCTGACAGTATATCGGTGTGTGATGATTTGCTGTATTTCTACAATAGAACCAACACATCATCTAATCTGGCGCGATACGACACTTACAGAGTGGATGCCTACAAGAGGGTCATAGTCTATCTGAAAAAGCATATACACGGATTGTACACGTGCGTCGACGAGCAAATGAACGATTTGTTTATAAATTATCTCGCTTACGCACTCGTTCATGAGCTGAAGCATCATCCGGATATCACTACAGCCGCAAAAAACATTAGAAGAAACTTTAACAGAACAAAAGTCATCGAGCTGATTAATCCTAAAGGGTTACCTTTAACAGCAAAAATATTATATGTTTTGCTTAAACTGCATTGCTATTCCCCGGCGTTGTTAGGATGCAAGGTTCGAATGAAACGAATGGCAAGTTCTGAGTCCTAACAAATATTAAGTAGTCACTGCCTTCAAAACAAGCAATCAGTAAAATTCTCGATAAACAGTGCATTTTTCATCGAAATGTGCTATAATAAGTGCAAGAAAATAATCAAGAGCAATAAAAAAGCTTGCACTTAAGTTAGAGGACAGTATGTATAAGTTCCATAGAAATCAACAAATGAGTTTTACAGATTTCAATCAGCCCGCAGGGATGCAGATGGATCCTGAGAACCGCTGGGTAAAGAAGGCTGCGAGTATATCGTGGTACGACATCGAGATAAAATATGCCGCGCTGTTTCCGAGCGAGACCGGTATGCCGGCAAAACCTTTACAAACAGCTCTCGGGTCGCTGATGATCCAGAAGAAATATGATTATTCCGACCGTGAGCTTGTCGAGCAAATCAAGGAGAATGCCTACTACCAATACTTTATCGGACTTCCGGGATATTCTTATGAAGCGCCTTTTGCGCCGTCACTTTTGGTAGAGTTTCGCAAACGTCTGACAGATGACATCCTTGAAGACATCAACGAAATGATGATCCAATTCAATCTGCCTGAAAACAATGAAGACGATGATTCGGATAACAACAGTCACTCCGATGGCGGCGAGGATGCTGAAAGCAAAGAGAATGAGAAATCCGAAGCAGACAACAAAGGCACATTGATTCTTGACGCTACCTGTGCTCCTCAGAACATCTCTTACCCGCAGGACATCAATCTGCTGAACGAGGCAAGAGAAAATCTTGAATCCATCATAGACGATATCTGCTATACCTACAATTTTTACAAGCCAAGGATGTATCGCAAAAACGCGAGAAAAGATTATCTGAATTTGGCGAAATGCAAAAAGCGTACCAAGAAAAAGATCCGCAAGGCGATCAAGCAGCAGCTTCAGTATATTCGTCGAGACCTCGGCTATATCGATATGTTTGTATTAGCCAACGGAGTAGTTCTTACCGAAAAGCAAGCCAAGCGGTTAACGGTCATCAAAGAGCTGTATGAACAGCAAAAGTACATGTATGACAACAATGTTCACAGCGTCAAAGACCGCATCGTCAGTATTTCTCAGCCGTATATCCGACCCATCGTGCGCGGCAAAGCAAAAGCTCCGGTAGAATTCGGTGCAAAGCTGGATATGAGCATTGATGAAAACGGATTCGCACGGTTAGAGAGATTATCCTTTGACGCTTACAATGAAGCGGATGTGCTCATCTCGGCAATAGAGAGATACCGCAAGCGAACCGGACGCTATCCCGAAAGGGTGCTGGTCGATCAGATATACCGCAATCGGAACAACAGAGCTTTCTGCAAGAGCAAGGGTATCCGTATATCCGGTCCGGCTTTGGGGCGTCCAAAAAAAGAACCGACGCCGGAGGAACGCAAAACTGCATACAGTGATAACACGGATCGTATCGAAGTCGAGCGAGGCTTCAGCCTCGCAAAGAGATGCTGCGGCTTGGGACTCATCAGAACGAAGCTCGATACAACGACCCGTTGTTCCATTGCGCTTTCCCTACTGGTATTGAACCTCGAAAAATTAGCAAGAGGTTCTTTGCGCCGATTTTTGGGATTCCTGTACGACGTAATTTCAATGCTGCTGAAGCTGAAAAATAACCTCATAACCGTTTCGTGCGGTTAATGAGCAGAGACTAAGTAATACCCTAAACATCTGTTGCGTTAAAATACCGAAAAACGCGGCGTAGAGACTCCCCAAAAGAAAGAAGGATAGAAATGACACACGCAGAAAAAGCGGAAGCGCTGTTTTGTGAAGGATATAACTGCGCGCAGGCGGTGCTGCTCGCGTTCGGAGACATTACTGGACTTGACGAAAAAACCGCTGCAATGCTCAGCTCCTCTTTCGGAGGAGGCTTAGGCAGGATGCGCGAGGTCTGCGGAGCCGTCAGCGGAGCTTCCATGGTGCTTGGAGTCCTGCACGGATACGATGACCCGAAGGATTCGGAAGCGAAAAAAACTCATTATCATCTGATTCAGGAATTCGCCCGCCGCTTCAAAGAAGAGAACGGTTCTATAATCTGCCGTGAGCTGTTAAGCGGCGTGAAAACCGTCGGCGGCAATGATCCCGAGGCGCGTTCAGAGAGCTATTACAAAAAACGCCCCTGCCCAAAGCTTGTTTTTCAGGCAGCGGAAATCGTCGATGAGATGCTGTTTTCCTAAAGAATCCCGCAAGTTGAACAAATTCCGTTAAACCTGACGAATTTTGGCTTTTTTCGCGAAAATCCGTCAGGATTTTTTTATATATCTACACCAAATATCGCTTTTTTGGTATTGACTTATTTAACAACTTCGTCTATAATTAAGGCAAGGGATATCGTTATCCTATCGGTTATCCTAACCGCTGTTTTGAGCTGATAATATCTGCGCTTCACACGGATGTTATCGGCTTTTATTAAATTCTAAGGAGGAAATGCTTATGTATTACACAGCAGAAGTAACGAATATGTGTCCTGTCGCTAAGGGCGCGTATCACGGTCCCGCTCCGATTCCGGAAGAGGGCAAATGGGTGCAGGCTAAAGAGATCAAGGATATCTCCGGCTTTACTCACGGTATCGGCTGGTGCGCTCCTCAGCAGGGCGCCTGCAAGCTGACTCTCAACGTTAAAAACGGCATCATTGAGGAAGCTCTGGTCGAGACGATCGGTTGCTCGGGCATGACCCATTCCGCCGCTATGGCATCGGAAATCCTTATCGGAAAAACGTTGCTTGAGGCTCTCAACACCGACCTCGTTTGCGACGCTATCAACACCGCTATGAGAGAGCTCTTCCTGCAGATCGTTTACGGCAGAACCCAGAGCGCGTTCTCTGAGGGCGGCCTTCTTGTCGGCGCTTCTCTTGAGGATCTCGGCAAGGGTCTTCGTTCCCAGGTCGGCACAATGTTCGCTACAAAGGAAAAGGGTCCCCGTTATCTTGAGATGACTGAGGGCTACTGCACACGCATTGCCTTGAATGCTGATAACGAGATCATCGGCTACGAATTTGTCAGCCTTGGCAAGATGATGGACTTCATCAAGGGCGGCATGGACGCTAATGATGCTCTCGAGAAGGCAAAGGGCCACTATGGTCAGTTTGACAACGCGGCGAAATACATCGACCCGCGTCACGAATAAGGAGGTGTGCAGTAATGAGTTTATTTGAAAACTATGACAGAAGAATAGAAAAAATCAACGGCGTTCTCGCTCAGTACGGAATCGCTTCTGTAGAAGAGAGCCGTGAAATCTGCAAGGCTGCAGGCTTCGACCCCTATGAAATCGCTAAGGGCATTCAGCCCATCTGCTTCGAAAACGTATGCTGGGCTTACTGTGTAGGCGCTGCTATCGCTCTTAAGGCAGGCGCAAAGAACGCTGAGGAAGCTGCCAAATACATCGGTATCGGTCTCCAAAGCTTCTGTATCGACGGCTCTGTTGCTGAGAACCGCAAGGTTGGTCTCGGTCACGGCAACCTAGCTGCAATGCTGCTCAGCAATGACACCAAGTGCTTTGCGTTCCTCGCAGGTCACGAGTCATTCGCCGCTGCGGAAGGCGCTATCGGTATCGTCCGTAACGCAAACAAAGTTCGTCAGCAGCCTCTCCGCGTTATCCTCAACGGTCTCGGCAAGGACGCCGCTCAGATCATCTCCAGAATCAACGGCTTCACCTATGTTCAGACTCAGTTTGACTACTTCACCGGCGAGCTGACAATCGTGAAGGAAATCCCCTACTCCGACGGCGAGCGCTCCAATGTTCGCTGCTACGGTGCCGACGATGTACGTGAAGGCGTTGCTATCATGCACAACGAAGGCGTTGATGTTTCCATCACAGGTAACTCCACCAACCCGACCAGATTCCAGCATCCCGTTGCAGGCACCTACAAGAAGGAATGCACCGAGCAGGGTAAGAAATACTTCTCCGTTGCTTCCGGCGGCGGCACAGGCAGAACTCTGCATCCCGATAACATGGCTGCAGGTCCCGCTTCCTATGGTATGACAGATACTATGGGCCGTATGCACTCCGACGCTCAGTTTGCAGGTTCCTCTTCCGTTCCCGCTCACGTAGAGATGATGGGCTTCCTCGGAATGGGCAACAACCCCATGGTAGGCGCTACCGTTGCGGTTGCAGTTGCAATCCAGAACAGCCTCGGCTGATTTGTAAATTTTATAACCAAGACAAGTTTTTGCCGCTCTGCCGATCACTTGACAGAGCGGTGATTTTTTAGCATAATCCGCAGCTAATATGTCCATACTATACCTTATACGGAGGGATAGTATGGACGTTTTAAAGGTTATTCTCGCATCGCTCTTTTCCGCGGCGGCGCTCTTTTTGATAGCGAAGGTTATCGGTCACAAGCAGGTCGCTCAGCTTGAGTTTTTTGACTATATCACCGGCATCACGATCGGCTCGATCGCCGCGGAGCTCGCTACTACGCTTGACGACCCATGGTGGAAGCCTACCATATCCATGTTCGTGTTCGGCGCTGTAACCGTCGCTCTGAGCTTTGCGACAAGAAAAATGCAGCGAACCAGAAAATTCATCAACGGCTCCCCCACCATTATTTTAAATAACGGCAAGCTGTACCGTGAGAATATGAAAAAAGCCAAGCTTGAGCTGAGCGAATTCCTGCTACTGTGCCGTCAGGAGGGTTATTTTAATCTGAACGACATTCAAACCGCTGTTTTTGAATACAACGGAAAGCTCTCTATCCTGCCGGTCAGCACGAAACGTCCGCTGAATCCCGAGGATATGAAGTTAAATCCTCAGCCCGAGCATATCGGCACTGAAATCATCATGGACGGAAGAATTCTGGATGAAAACCTGAAAAGGAAAGGTCTTAACGTCGAATGGCTGAAAAAAGAAATGGCAAATCAGGGATACAAGCACGCGAAAGATATATTTCTCGGTATTTGTTACGATAATAATCAGCTGACATTATTTCCATTAAAGAACTAAGATACCGCTTATCAACCCAACTGTATCAACATGCAAGTTTATATTTTTATCAGTGATATAGACAAATCATTCCTGATTTGATACAATTAATGTATATTATCAGCGGAGGGTTGAAAATGAACCTTGTCGGACAGCAAATAAATAAATATCGTACCGAAATTGCGATGAATAAAAGAAGAATGATTGCCGGATTGCTTTGCCTTGTTATTTGTATTTTGACGGCGACAGCCTGCACCGTCACTCACCCCGACAGCAAGAATGCAGATAGTGAAAATTATCATACTCTGTATTTCAGGAATATCTCAAAAATGGAAGATGTAACCGCCGTTTTTTCCTCCAGCAACGGCAAGCAGACCGAAGAGGTCAAAATGACTGCGGTTGAGGAAGATAAAGACGGTCTCACCTACTCCTGCAAGGGAGATGCTGCTGTATATAATACGGTATGTTTCCGTTACGACGGAGTAAGCACCACGAAGGTTGCCTTCAATAAATGCGTCAGCGGTTGGTACAACTCCGAACATGGTTTTCTGCCTTATACTTACGGCTCAGTTGATCCGTATATAAGTCGTATTGCTAACTATGTCACTCTGAATGATGCTTTAGTCTACGAGAACGAGATGTACGATGATGTGGCATTCACCTACAATGGCTACGACAAGTTCATTCATCTCTGGACTCCGGACGACTATGACCCGTCTTCGGACGAGAAGTATGCTACTGTTTATCTGCTTGACGGTCAGGGAATGATTTATCTTGGCTTGCCCGATGAGACGCTTCTTCAGAGCGAACACGCCGATATTCAGGTGCAGAGTATGACAGCAGCAACCGGTTATAAGGCAATCGTTGTGGCGATAGATACTATGGGCGATCCGGATGGTATTTACGGTCGCTTGGATGAAATGACTCCTGATCTCGGTGAGCTTGCCTATGAGGAAGATACTCAAAAACAGGGCAATTTGCTCTCAGACTTTATTGCCGAAACCGTAGTTCCCTACATACAGCAGCATTACAATGTTCACACCGACGCTATTCATACCTCTATAGCCGGCAAGTCTTTGGGAGGGCTTGAATCTTTCTATATCGCTTTGGAACATCCTGAAATCTTCGGTACGGCAGGTGTTTTTTCACCGTCATTCATGCTGTATAAAGACGATGTATGGCGGTCATATCTTGGCAAAAAGAGCCTTGATGATTACTCTCCCTTTCTATATTTTTATTCCGGAAACGGAGAAGCAGACAACGGAGATGTTACCGATGAGATGGTTGCCCGAATAAAAGATATGGGTTATCCGGAAAATCGGTTCGTATATCATCGTGATGCAATAGGCGGTCACGACGTATACTTCTGGCGCAGTAATTTCTCTGAGTTTTTGAATGCAATGGTTTATCAGCGCGTAGAATCACTTGGTAATTGATCAATTGTTTAATCATAATAATATATCTAAATCCTACAGGAATAATGCTAAAAACGCTGCACTCAACAGGTAATGTCAAGTGCAGCGTTTACTTTTTTGATTGTAATTATTCTTAACCTGTCACCGATTGTATCATCAAAATCTTCTTTTTCAATCGGAATATAATCGTCGTAATCCAATGGACAGACCTCCCAAAACAAGAAGGCAATAATTTGTGGTGAAATAACTAATCAAATACTATTTCAATTTCCTTTGTTTTCCGATTGATGCGGAATAAATTCTCATGTGAATTGACCGCTTGTTTTTCTAATTTTATTATAACCGATTTGGCTATTCAACAGTCCATATTTACCTTTCCGGTATTGTCGTCTGCTGCCTATGTTCTTCCATGGTC
>NZ_JAHLQB010000051.1 GCF_018918205.1 Lachnoclostridium sp. MSJ-17
AACGAAACAACGCTTGAGACGGTTGTTCTTTTGACGCGCGAACCCTGATATGAAAAACGGCTTTAAGAATTGAGTAAAACGTCGGCAGATGTCGCAATAAACGGAATGATTTCTCTTGACCGACGGCACGCGAAAAGCTATAATATTATTATATGGCATATTATTGAAGGAAGTGATAATATGAAATATCATAAGCTCACGGAAAACGCGGTCAAGCCCGACGGCTTCTGGGGCAAACTGATGATTCGCTCGATGAACAAGGGTCACAGCGAGCTCACAGACTGGGCGCTTACGCATTTCCCGATCAGGAGCGGAAGCGTCGTTCTGGACGTAGGCTGCGGCGGAGGAAAAACCGTCGGCAAGCTCTGCGATATGGTAGGCAGCGGAAAGGTATACGGAATCGATTACTCAGGTCTGTGCGTAAAAAAGGCGGAAAATCTCAACCGCAAAAACGTGCTTTGCAACAGGGCTGTTATCCGTCAGGCTTCGGTGTCCTCGCTTCCGTTTGAAGATGAAAAATTTGACGCTGTTACGGCGGTTGAAACATATTATTTCTGGCCTGACAAGCTCGGTGATCTGAGGGAGATTGGCAGAGTATTGAAGCGCGGCGGAAGGCTGCTGCTCGTATTTGAAATGCTCGCCGACCCCGATGACCCGGAAAAGTGGAAGGCTGTTGAAAAGCGCCTCAACATAGAGGCTGTCACCCGCGAGGGTATCGAGGAAATGCTCGACCGCGCGGGGTATCAGAATATCCGGACATATGTGAGGAGCGGTACCACATGGTTATGCGCGACCGCTGAAAAGGAGTAGGAATGAAGGCATTGATCACAGGCGCGAGCTCAGGTATCGGCAGGGAATTTGCCCGATACCTCGCTGAGCTCGGCTATGATTTGATAATCTGCGCGCGGCGGACAGACGAGCTGTACAAGCTCCGGGACGAGCTCACAAACGTCCGTGTCCGCGTAATCACGATCGACCTTTCACGCGAGCAGGACGCGCTTGATCTATACGAGCATCTGAGTCTCGACGGAGAGGAAATAGACGTTCTCATAAACAACGCGGGCTTCGGCGTTTACGGCAGATTCAGCGAGGTGCCGCTGGACAGGGAGCTGCAGCTCCTGCACACCAACATCTGCTCGCTCCATATTCTGACAAAGCTCTTCCTCGGCGATATGCTTAAGAGGGACAGCGGCTTGATTCTGAACGTCGGTTCAATGGCTGGTTTTTCCGCGGGACCGACCTTTTCGAGCTACTACGCCTCAAAGAATTACGTCGTCCGTCTTACCGAGGGCATTCATGAGGAGCTGCGCCGCTCGGGCAGCAACGTCAAGGTATCCGTCCTTTGTCCGGGTCCCGTAAATACTGGCTTCAACGACGCGGCGAACGTCAAGTTCTCCGTCGGTGGTCTCGATCCGCGCAGCGTCGCACGTTACGCCTTTGACAAGGCTCAGAAGGGCAAGATGGTCATTATCCCCGGCGCGGGCATGAAGATCGTCAAGTTCTTCGAGCATTTTCTGAGCGAGAAGGCGCTGACCCGAGCGTCCTACAACGTTCAGTCGAAAAAAGACGGTAACTGAGATGCGTAAGCTGATTGATTGGTTTAACAGGCTCTACGCGCCGTTCAAGCCGTTTGTCGACAAGATAAACCGCGACAATGTTTTTGCCATCGCAGGACAGACGGCGTTCTTTTTGCTGCTGTCGAGCGTACCGCTCGCGATGTTTGGCGTGTCGATATTGCAGAGCTTTCACATTCCAGAGGAAACGCTCGACAAATTCTTCGGAATAATTCTCAACGAGACCGCCTCGCAATATATGTCCGATTTCATGAGCAACGTCTACGAGAACACTGCGGGTATCAGCCTTGTGACGATCATCGTTACGCTCTGGTCGGCGGCAAAGGGCATTCAGGCGATCACAAACGGGCTCAACCGCGTCCACAATACCTACGAGAACCGCAACTGGCTCTTTGTACGGCTGCGCTCAATGGTATATACCGTGGTTTTCTTTCTTATCATTCTCGCGACGATGATCGTCGTCGTTCTCGGTTCAACGCTCAACAGCCTTATGAAGGATTACCTCACGGTTCTGCCCGATTTTGTCGGCGTGATATACAGGCTGCGTTATTTTATTATATTCGCGTATCTGGTTGTGCTGTTCGCGCTGATTTACCGAAATATCCCGAATGTTACGCGCGAGGTGAGGAAAAAATACTGCTTCCGCTACCAGCTTCCGGGAGCCTTTCTGTGCGCTGTCTCATGGGTAGTGCTCTCTCTCGGAATCTCGATCTATGTCGATGATTTCAACGGCTTTTCGGTTTACGGAGGACTTACGCGTTTGGCGGTGATCATGGTATGGCTGTATTTCTGCATTGCCTGCCTGATGATAGGCGCCGAGATAAACGTCTTTTACCACGACAATATCCGCAAAATCTACCATATGATAAAGCCCGGGAGGAAGAAACAGAGATGAAATATCTTATAGCCGGACTTGTCACGGAGTACACTCCTCTGACTGAGGAAACGGAGCATTTTTTTGAGCCATTCAGGTATGACGGCGACAGAGAAACGGATATTACCCTCAGGTATTCCCGCGAGAATGTTGAATCGCTTCTGAAAAGAATGACTGAAGGCACGACTCTTGCTCAGGCGGAGAGCTTCGGCGTCTCGGGGATTTTTAACCGTTCGATAATCAAATACCGGGCTATGCTCGTTCACTCCTCGGCGCTTGTCTGCGGCGGCAAGGCGTACCTTTTTTCCGCGGAATCGGGAGTAGGCAAATCCACTCACACCCGACTTTGGCTCGAAGAATTCGGCGATGAAGTACACATTCTGAACGACGACAAGCCGGTCGTGCGAATTTTTGAGGACAGGCTGCTCGTCTGCGGTACTCCTTTTGACGGCGGCAGCGGAATCGCGCTCAACGAGAGCTGTCCGCTCGGAGCGATCGTCTTTGTTGAGCGGGGAGAGGAAAACTCCGTCCGGGTCCCGACAAGCAGGGAAGTAATCCAAAGGCTGTATTTCCAGACCGCCCGATTTGTCGGAGCAAAAACGGCTGAGGAGATGCTCAAAAATTTTGATTTGCTCATCGGCAGAACAAAATTTTATATTCTGACCTGCAATATGGAAAAATCGGCGGCACATACCGCGCGCAGAGAAATAATAAATTAATTTTAAAATAAATAAAAACCCTCCGTTTGCGGAACACTAATTCCGTGACGGAGGTGTTTTTATGTACAAAAGATTTATCGCTTATTTCCTCGTTCTCGCGTTCGCATTCGCGGCGTTTCTTAGCAATTCCGCGACTGTCAGCGCCTTCGATATGGACGACCTCAAGAGCGGCGACCGCATGAAGCTCGGCTATTCGATCATCAACGGCTATTCAAAGCTCAGCTCGCGCAGCGGTCTGACGGACTACGGCAAAACTGCTGTCTACTGCGGTCAGGATTTGTCGAATCCGTATTTGATCGCGCTAGCCGGTACCTTTTACTTTACAAACGGGGTAGACCTTGAGCGCACCCTGACCGACAACGAATACGCCCTTGATCTTGTAAGAAGGCTCAACGGCTTTCTCAAAACTATGGGCGTAAAAAACGAGAGAGCCGCTTCACTCAAGGCGGCGCTGAAAAACGAAAAGGTGCCTGTTATCGAGAGTCTTGACAACGTTGGATTGCTGTTCATCAAGACGGACAGCGCGTTTGCGAACAGGCTCATGAACGACGACAGGGTCGACTTTGTTTTCGCGGGCGGAGAGGTTCCGCCGAGTATGAAGGACTTGAACATGGACGGCAAATCCGACAGCCTCGACGCGGTGTATATCCAGCGGTTCCTTGCGGGAGAACGCCTGTGTCCGGACGATGACGAGAACGAGTATATCAAATTCGCGGCTGATATCGACGGCGACAAAAAGCACGATATCAACGACGCCATGATACTTCTTCGGGACGCTTGACGCGCCCCGAAATATTTTTTAAAAGCTGTTGACAATCGGTGTAAAATGGTATAAAATAGTTTTATATCAAACAGTTTAATTTCGAACTGTTGAAAATTGAACTATTGAGGTGATTCTATGACGGAGACCGTCGAAATCGGCGCGATAGGCCGCGAAATCAAGGCGATTGACCATCTGATGCAGCGCGAGATCCAAAAGACCGCCGCTCAGATGGGAATCGACAAGGTGACGGTTATGCACGGCTGGATTATCGGCTTTCTGATGACGGCAGGCGGCGACGTTTACCAGAAGGACATCGAGTCGCACTTCGCGATTTCGCGTTCCACGGTGACTAATATCGTCAAATGCATGGAGAAGAAGGGCTACATAAACCGCGAGTCGGTGGATTCCGACGCCCGCCTTAAAAAGCTCGTGCTCACAAAGCAGGGCAGAGAGGTCGGCGAGACCATGCACAATGCCGTCAGAGAAAACGAAAAGCGTTTTGACGATATTCTGACCGAAGACGAGAGCGCGCACTTCCTGTCGCTCATACGGAAGCTGCGGCTCGGACTTGAAAATTCCGCTTCAAAGGGGGAAAACGTATGATAAAAACATTAGGCAGGCGAATCAAGGGCTATGTGCGCGAATCGGTGCTGACTCCGGTTTTCATGATTCTCGAGGTCGTGACCGAAACGATAATCCCGATGCTCATGGCGACTATGATCGACGACGGTATCAACAAGGGCGATATGAATCATATCATTATTACAGGTCTGTGGATGCTGCTCTGCGCGTTGATAGCCCTGTTCGCGGGCGCGATGGGAGCCGTTTACGGTTCGAAGGCGTCGGCGGGCTTTGCGAAAAATCTCCGTCAGGGCATGTTTGAAAACATCCAGAGCTTTTCATTCGCGAATATCGACAAGTATTCCACGGCGGGTCTTGTCACCCGAATGACGACTGACGTTACCAACGTGCAGAACTCCTATATGATGATACTGCGCATCTGCTTCCGCGCTCCTGTAAACCTGATCGCCGCGATGACAATGACCTTTTTGATAAACGCGAGACTCGCGAGCATCTATTTGATTGCGGTAGTGTTCCTCTCGATAGTGCTTGCGTTCATCATTATCCGCGCGAACAAGTATTTCACGGAGGTTTTCAAGCGCTACGACGACCTAAACGCGAGCGTGCAGGAGAACGTTTCCTCAATCCGCGTGGTAAAGGCGTTTGTCCGTGAGGAGCACGAGAATAAGAAGTTCAGCAGGGCGGCAAACAACCTCTACAATCTCTTTATTAAGGCGGAAAAGCTCATTGTTTCAGTCACTCCGCTGATGACTTTGACCGTCTACGGCTCCGTTATCGCGATAAGCTGGTTCGGCGCGTTAATGATAGTCAACAGCGAGCTCACGACCGGAGAGCTTACGACAATGCTTACATACTGCATGCAGATTCTTATGAGTCTGATGATGGTCGGCTTCATCTTTGTGATGCTCACAATGAGTATGGCAAGCGCTCAGCGTATCGCGGGTGTGCTCAATGAGAAATCGACTCTCACAAATCCGGAAAACCCCGATTACGATGTTCCCGACGGCAGCATCGACTTTGAGAACGTCTCGTTTTCCTACAGCGAAAAGAGCGAGCGTCCGGTTCTCAACAACATAAATCTCCACATCAAGTCGGGCGAGACGATAGGTATCGCCGGCGGCACCGGCAGTTCGAAAACCAGCCTTGTAAACCTTATCGGCAGACTTTACGACGCAAGCGAGGGAACAGTCAGGGTCGGCGGCAAGGACGTCCGCTCATATGACCTCGAAACCCTCCGCGACAAGGTCTCTGTCGTACTGCAGAAGAACGTCCTGTTCAGCGGCACGATTCTTGATAATCTCCGCTGGGGCAACGAGAACGCCACCGAGGAGGAGTGTATCGAGGCATGCAAGCTTGCATGCGCCGACGAGTTTATCCAAACCTTCCCCGACGGCTACAACACACGCATCGAGCAGGGCGGAACGAACGTCTCAGGCGGTCAGAAGCAGCGTCTTTGCATCGCGAGAGCGCTTCTCAAGAAGCCGAAGATACTCATTCTCGACGACTCGACCTCGGCTGTCGACACGGCGACCGACGCCAGGATACGCCGCGCCTTTGCCGAGGAGATCCCGGATACCACAAAAATCATCATCTCTCAGCGCATATCGAGCGTTGAAAACGCGGACAGGATCGTCGTTATGGAGAACGGCGCGATCAACGCCGTAGGCACACACGACGAGCTTTTGAAAACCTGTCCGATATACCGCGAGACCTACGTTGCCCAGACAGAGGGCAGCGGCGACTTTGACAAGAAGGGAGGAAACTGATATGGCAGGACCGATGGGACACGGAAGAAGAAATATGGGACCGCGTCCGAAGGTCAAGAACCCCGGACAGACCTTCAAGCGCCTTCTCGGACTCATTCTCAAAAACTACAAATTCCACCTCATAACCGTATTTGTCTGCATAATAATCAGCGTATTCTCGAGCGTACAGGGCACCCTGTTTATCCGCAACCTGATCGACGACTACATCGTGCCAATGCTCTCTCAGCCTGCTCCCGATTTCACACCGCTGATTTTCGCTATTCTGCGCGTGGCGGCATTCTATCTTGTCGGAGCGGCGGCAACCTATGCGTATTCCAAAATAATGATTTACGTCACTCAGGGCACCATGCGCGACCTGCGCTGCGATATTTTCAGGCACATGGAGAGCCTTCCGATAAAGTATTTTGACACCCACCCGCACGGCGACATAATGAGCGTTTACACAAATGACGTTGATACCCTTCGCCAGATGGTCAGCCAGAGTATGCCTCAGATTTTCTCGAGCGCGATAACGATAGTCTCGGTTCTCGTCAGCATGTTCATTATCAGCGTACCGCTTACGCTGATCACGCTCGGCATGGTTTTCGCGATGATGGTGGTGACAAAGACGATCGGCGGCAAGAGCAGCAAGTATTTTCTCGCACAGCAGGTCGACCTCGGCAAGGAAAACGGCTACATCGAGGAAATGATGCAGGGTCAGAAGGTCGTAAAGGTTTTCAACCACGAGAAAAAGAGCATTGAGGAGTTTAACGAGCTCAACGAGACGCTTTTCCACAGCTCCTACAACGCCAACATGTTCGCAAGCATGCTCATGCCGATAAACGGTCAGATGGGCAATGTCAGCTATGTTCTTTGCGCGATAGCGGGCGGTGTGCTCGCGACCTCGGTCAGCGGCTTCTTCGGAATCTCGCTCGGCAGTCTTGTCAGCTTCCTGTCGTTCAACAAGAGCTTCAGCCAGCCGATCACCCAGGTCAGCCAGCAGTTCAACAGCATCATCATGGCTTTGGCGGGTGCGGAGCGTATTTTCACGCTGCTCGACGAGCCGTCCGAGGAGGACAACGGCTACGTAACTCTTGTCAACGCGAAAACAGTCGACGGCAAGCTCACCGAAACCGATGAACGCACGGGCTTGTGGGCATGGAAGCACACGCATCAGGCAACGGGCGAGGTAGACTATATCCCGCTTAGGGGCGCTCTTGTAATGGACGACGTCGACTTTGGCTACACCGATGAAAAGATGGTTCTTCACAACGTCGACATCGACGCTAAGCCCGGTCAGAAAATCGCCTTTGTCGGCTCGACCGGCGCGGGCAAGACGACTATCACCAATCTTATCAACCGTTTCTACGACATTCAGGACGGCAAGATACGCTACGACGGGATTAATATCAACAAGATACGCAAGTCCGATCTGCGCCGTTCACTGGGAATAGTTCTGCAGGAGACCAACCTGTTCAGCGACACTATCATGGAGAATATCCGCTACGGCAGGCTCGACGCAACCGACGAGGAGGTCATCGCGGCGGCAAAGCTCGCGAATGCCGACAGCTTTATCCGACAGCTTCCGGACGGCTACAACACCGTAATAAAGGCTGACGGCGGCAATCTCAGCCAGGGTCAGCGGCAGATGCTCGCAATAGCAAGAGCCGCGGTAGCCGACCCGCCGGCGCTGATTCTCGACGAGGCGACAAGCTCGATCGATACACGCACCGAGAGAATGGTTCAGGAGAGCATGGATAAGCTGATGAAGGGCAGAACGACCTTTGTCATCGCCCACAGACTCTCGACGGTAAGGAACTCTGACTGTATCATCGTGCTCGAGCAGGGAAGGATCATCGAGCGCGGCACTCACGAGCAGCTCCTCGAGCAGAAGGGCAAGTACTACAGCCTCTACACGGGCAAGGCGTCATAAAATAATTGCCGTTTCCGCCTGTATTGTATTGATTCCCGACACAATATGTTGTATAATACAGGTGGAGGTGGGCGTATGAAACACAAAAACTTGTTATCGGCGGTATTAGCGGCAGTCATGCTTGTGATCACTCTCTGCTCCTGCGATATCGCCGATATTTTCGTGGAAAACACGGACAGCTTCACACCCGATATGTACGTTCACTTTCTGGACGTGGGGCAGGGCGACAGTATTTTTCTGGAGCTCCCAAACGGCAAAACAATGCTTATCGACAGCGGCGAGAACTACCACGGCGCCGCGATACTCTCGTACATAAAAGAACGCGGCTACGACAAAATCGACTACCTTGTCGGCACCCATCCGCACTCTGACCATATCGGCTCAATGGCGTATATCGTCCGTAACATCAAGATAGGCTCTGTTTATCTGCCTAAGGTCGCCACGAATACAGTCATGTACGAGAAGCTGCTCGAGGCGGTCGAGAAGAAAAACCGCAAGATTCAAAACGGCAGAGCAGGAAAAACGATCGTGAGGGACAAGGACAGTGACTTTGTCGCGAGGATAATCGCGCCGCTTGAGGTCGACGAGAAAAATCTCAATAACAGCTCTGTTATGATCCTTCTCGATTACAAGGACGCTACCTTCCTTTTTACGGGCGACGCAGAGAAGGACGAGCTGAAAACGATAAAGGTTGACGTTACCGCTGACGTGCTCAAGGTAGGACACCACGGCAGCCGCAACGCAAATCCCAAGGACTTTCTTGAGAAGGTTGACCCGCAGATAGCCGTGATCTCGTGCGGAGAGGATAACGACTACGGCCACCCGCACAAGGAAACGCTTAAAATCCTCGAAGGAATGGACTGCGAGGTTTACCGCACCGACAAGGATCAGACCGTGACCGTGTATACCGACGGTGAAAAGCTCGGAGTTGAAACGGGCGGAGAAGTGATAGAAAGGGCGAAGTGATGAAGAAATTTACGGTTGACCGCATTGAGGGAGAGCTCGCTGTGCTCGAATGTGAAAACGGCAGCTTTGTCAATATGGAGCTGGGCTCGTTACCGAAAAATATCCGCGAGGGAGATATAATCCGCTTTGACTCAAACAGCTGCTTTCTGAGCGCGGAGGAAACAGACCGCCGCCGTCAGAAGATGCAGAAGCTTATGGACAGGCTTTTTACAGACGAATAAAAAGAAAAAATCCCGGAATTCAGGCGCACTGGATTTCGGGATTTTCTACAGTCTGAGCGGCAGGTACACACTTATCCCGCCCGGATATTTGTGATTTTCAATTTATTCGTTAAATAATGATGTAATCTGAGAATTAATAAATAAACAGAAAGAATTGACTTTACACCCAAAATTTGTTAAAATTAAATAGGGTATTTTTGAGCTATAAGATAAAAAATTACTCCATAATAAGCTAAAAGGGCTGACGTGATTATTCATGCGCGTTATGTAGTGCAGAAAATTAAGACGGGCAGCCATTTTTTCACAATTCGTTAAAACACAGGCGTATTCTGCGGCACAGCTCTGTTACGCGAGTGCGTTTGAAAGTAAAGGAGGATAATATGAAACAATTTACAGCCATTTTGCTCGCCGTGAGTATGATCGTTACCCTGATGACCGGCTCTTTGGTGAGCGCGAACGCATATTCAGACGATTCTGCCGCCGGAGGTACGGGAGATGGAAGCTATGCGCCTGTCAACTCGATATTTCTCCATGACGCAGGCAAAAGCGAAACCTTATTAGAAGGCGGTTCGGCAGAAATGGAACGTGTTTCGGAAACCCTGTTCCGTTACACCTTCGAAGACCTGAACCCCGACAGCTGCTACGTCTTTCACTTCTACATAAATAATGATATCAATGATCGCTTTGGCAGGGGGACAGATCTTAAAGACTATGGTTTTGATGTGCCGATTCGGGTAATTCACTATCCATATGGTGAGAGACCAAGTGCCATTTAGATCAATCTTACGGAAAATAATATTACTATACCGCCGGACGGGTATTCGTATGACGCAACCGTTAGTTTAGATCTTTCAAATTATGATGCGAACAACCCATATGACCCGGATGGCTACGCGGAGTACACCATTTCGCTGCAGCGCAAATACCGGATCAAAAGCGCCTTTGATTGGGACATCTTCTGAAACCGCGTCACTGATGAAGAAACATATAACCACTTCCAGAACGATACCATCTATCTTGAAGACGATATCGCCGTAAAGCAAATGGCGGGCACAGATACTCATGATTTCGGCGGTTCGTTTGACGGACAGGGTCATATGCTGACGTTCAACTGCAAAGACAACGATGACTACATTGCTCCGTTCAGTTATTGCGGCAACGACAGAGGTGCTTTTGACGAACCCGTTACGTTCAAGAATCTCGTTGTTAAGAGCACTATTATGAACAGCGGCACACACGCTTCAGGACTGATAGGTCAGTGCAGAGGTAGGGTGAAGATTGAAAATTGCACGGTGAATATTGACATTGATACCACTCAGGAATTTGCAGCGGGATATGTCGGCTCATTCAAAAAAGGAAAGCTCGACATCGTCGGCTGCACTGCCGAAGGCAGCATCTATACCTCGACGAGGTATGCAGCAGGATTTGTGGCAGAGACAAATGCTACAAGTACTCTCACAGATTGTCTCAGCAGTGTTGCGATTTACAGCAGTGTGATCGGTGACGGCTCACACGGCGGCTTCGTCGGACTTTAGACTAACCGTTCCGGTCCTGTAGTCTTGATCGAAGGCTGTGCTTTCAACGGAAGTCTCCTCGGAAACAGAACGAACTGCTGCGGCGGCTTTGTCGGCTGGTGTAACAATTCCATCTATCTCCGCAACAGTATTTTTGCTCCTGCCGTGGTAACTGTCGGCAACAAAGACAGCGCCATGTTTGTCCGCGGCGGCGCAACTACCTCCTTCAACTGCTACTACATCTATGCGCTCGGCACAGATTCCGGCAATCAATGCACTCAGGGATATGCCGTTACCGCCGGTGAGAATACGACGGTCAATCCCGGAGGCGGCGTCAATCATTACAAAACAAGCAAAATCAACACATCCGGCAAGGGCATTCAGTTTGATGACGTGGTCTATGCCGGCGCAAATGAAAATATTTCTCTCACACTTCTCAATACTCCTCCGGAAGGAATGATCTGTTCCGGTTATTCGGTGAACAGAGGAATACTCACGGGAACCGAAAATCCCTACCACCTTGAAATGACCGGCCAAAGCATAGTTGTGACTGCAAAATTTGTTGAAAAAACGAAGAAGGTCGGCGACGTCGATCTTGACGGAGAAGTTACGATTCACGACGTCACGGAGATTCAGAAGTATATTGCGAAGTTGGTAAAATTTAATGAAGAACAGCTCGCGCTGGCGAATACCAACGGAGACAGTTCGATCGACATTTGCGACGCAACGTATTTGCAGATGTATCTTGCCGAACTGATTCCGGAGCTGTCCTAGCCGGCTCTGACGGCAAACTTGCCGGCAACTTTCACTGATGTAAAGCCATTTGCATAAGATTTAAAACAAACAGGACACCCACCGAATCGTGAGTGTCCTATTGCTTTTGAGCCTGCGCCGGACCTTTTCGGCAGGCTGAATCGCTCCCTTGCCCGGGAGCGATAAATTTATTTCTGTCAGCCGAGCACACCACAGCACAGCGTATTTCGGCGCATTTGCCATTTGACAGAATACGCGCGCATTCTCCGAGCGTGTTGCCGGTGGTTATGATGTCGTCGATGATCAGCACGTTTTTGTCCTTGATAATATCTTCGTCAATCAGACGATAAACGCCGTAAACATTTTTCTCGCGGTCACGACCGCCGGTTTTGTGCTGAGGCTGGTTGCGTTTGAATTTCTCGAGCGTGTCAAGATAGGTAAGCCGCATTAAAGCGGCGCATTCGCGGGCAAGCAGCTCAGCCTGGTTATAGCCTCTGTTGCGCTTGTCCTTGCGGTGCATAGGAACGCAGGTAACATAATCGAAGCGGACGTCTCCGTGGATTTCCGAAACAGCGCGTACAAGCTGCGCAGCCAAAGGCCGGGCATAATCGCCGCGGTTATGAAATTTCAGAGCTTTGACCGCTTTTGCATAAACGCCGCTGTATGGAAAGGGAGCGGCGCACAGAAAACCGCCGGCAGTGTAACGGGAATAGCAAAACCCCGGGAAATTCCGCGGGCAGATCTTGCAGGCGTAGTCGCTGTCGTCAATGACCTTGTCGCAATAAGGACAACGGGACGGAAACACCGACACTGCAGAAAAGTGAAAAAGCTTAGAAAAAATACTCATGGCAGCAAAAATCAAAAAAAGGTTTACCGTTTCTTTCTCATATAATAATACCACCGAAAACGCCGGAAAAGCAAGCAAATTATTAAGTTTTTGAATTTTGAAAAAATTTTTCAAAAACAGTTGACAACCACGCCACTCTGTGATATAATAACTCTTGTTGAGTCCGCAGAGGACAAAAACAGAATATGCGAGTGTGCTGGAATAGGCAGACAGGCACGTTTGAGGGGCGTGTGTCTTTGACGTACGGGTTCAAGTCCCGTCACTCGCACCA
>NZ_JAHLQB010000072.1 GCF_018918205.1 Lachnoclostridium sp. MSJ-17
ACTATGGCTATCGGCTCCGCTTCCGCTTTTGCTATCCCCGGAATCGCTGAAACCGTACTCAGCACCACCTTCGGCTACGCGAAGGACGAAGTGATGAAGTTAGCCGGTCCCGAGCTCTCAAAGATGGGACTTTCTCCTATTTTGAACAAGGTTCTCGGACTCGAAGATGACGGTCCCTCCAATCAGGACATTCTCGACAAGATTGACAAGAGTACCGAAGAGATCAAGGCAGAGATCAACAAGGTCATGGACGAGGTCAAGGAGCTTTCCACCCAGACAGCCAACTATCACACCTTGCAGATGAACCAGTTGAAAGCTATCAACAGCAACATTGACACCAAGGATTTCAGAGTACAGGCTGACACCGTAGCGGCAGATTTCGCACACGCGTTGAAAAGAATCGACGAGAACAAGGCGAACATTACCTGCGACGGCAATGACAAGATCAACAACACCACCTACAAGGCTTACAAAGAAATCCTCGCAGACCCCAAGTGCAACGTCAGCTCCATGCAGGCGAATTTTGACGAAATGCTCCGCTTCCTCAAAGGACAGCGCACCTCCAACAACAACGAGAACGGCTATCGTCAGCTCACCAACTATTTGATGGACAGAGTGGTTGCGGCAGACACCGGCGAGCACAGCTACATCAAGACTCCTGACTACTACGGCGCAGTTGACAGCATCAACGCAGAAAGGTTTATATCAACATGTATTGCAAGAGCAACGGCTTCGACTGCTCCGCAAAGAAGGATATGGATCTGTTCACCATCCGTAACGGCGCCAGCCTCGAGCTCGTTCGTGCGACGCTTTACGGCGACAACCGCAAGTTTGTGATCCCGGACAACGCGAACAACACCTCTTTGACGACAAAATATGTGGATTTCAACGGTATCTCTATTTACTACAACAAAGCTAATCCCTGCATCTCCATCTCCAAGAAAGCCAATAACACAAGCATCGATATGCTCTGGACTAACTTCAACGGCGAATGCACCAGCCGAATCCAGAACGACGGCAAAAACACCAAAATCAGCGAATGGTACGTCAAGCGCAGCTGGGAAAAAGAGGTTCGCGGCGACGAGTACTGGGGAACCTGATAGACACGATTTGATCAAAGCAAACGAAACACCACATCAAACCAAATGATGATTCTCCACAAAAACCGCCCTGCCAAACGGCAGGGCGGTCATCTGTTTTGAACCACTGCTGAAAGAACCTATTCAAATTGATTCAGGGTTTGTTAGGAGAAATCGGCAACTCGTCTTCTTCGTAGTTGATATTGCTTGTGCAGATAACGTCCTCTGTCCGGAACTTGATGATCTCAAGCTCGGTGGGGAGGTATTGTTCTTTTTCCATATCGTCCGACCTCCTTTAATCAGGGAAATAACTGTCAGCCGCTTTCGCGTACAGATACAGCGCCTTGCAGACGTTCTGCAATGCTTCGGACTGCGTGCCGTCGCTCAGAACATTACTGCAATAGGTCATCGGACTGTAAGTGATCGTGCCAATTATCTCTTCGCCATCCTTGACGGTCAGGGTGAAGGTCTTTTTCAGCTCCTTCGCCTTGATACCTCTGATACGCGCGATCTGATATTTGCCGCTTGTAACGGTTTCGACGTTTTTTTCTTCACACTCAAAGGTCAGCGCCTTTGCGCTTTCAAAATACAGCGAGAGCGTCGTCTCGGATTTGAGCGAGAGCGTTGCGCCCTCGAAACTCACGCCGTCAGGCAGGCCAATCGCGGATTCCGGCGCTGTGACCGTGACCTCGCCAAGCGCCTTTTCTTCCTCGGATAAGCTCGCATTGGCGAGATCGGCAGGATTTTTATCAAAATAGATTTGTGCGCGCGCGCCGTAGTTGAGCATTGCCTTGACAAGCGGAACTGCTTTTGCCAGATCTTCTCTTTCGTCGGCGTGTTCCAGCAGATAATCGGCATAATCCTTGACGGAGTAGGTGTACTCTGTACCGTGCATGCCTGCGTCGATGATCTGTGCCTTGATCTGTGAGGTCATTTCCTTTGCAGCGACTCTGCACTTGAACACATAGTAGTTTTTGCCGTTCCATTCCTTGATCAGCGCGTCCTTGACAAGCATCGTCTGTTCAGTAGTACCGTTGCCGTTAGGGACGGTAAAGTGCATATAGGCGGTATCCTTGTGGGCGATCACACTGTCGGAAAGCTCCATGTAGAAGTTGACCGCGATATCGCCGTCAAGCGAGATCGAATGGCCGGCAAGGCGAACGCCTATACCTCCGGACGGTCTCAGAGTCGTGCCCGCGAGAACGCTGTTGTCGTCGACGACGCCCGCCTCAAAAACATTTGTGCCGTCGGTAAAGGGCTGTTCAAGCGTGACCGTGCCGTCGTAGCCGGTGGAGGTGATGCTGACGTCGTCGGTATAGGTCAGGGTGACGGTCGAACCGCTGCCGCCGATACCCACTGATGCAAAGTTGCCTTCCACAGCTTTCACGGTTCCTCCGCTGATGATGACGTCGGCGTAGCTTTGACGCCCTGAGCCGATACCCGCACCGCGTGAGTTACCTGTCGCGGTAACATTGCCGCCGTTGATGACGACCCTGCCCGCGTAACTGTTATCGGCGTTTCCACCGCCGATCCCCGCGCCGCTGTGACCGCCTTTCGCGTTGACGGTGCCGCCGTTGATCGTGATAACACCTTGGCTGTCCGGAGCGAATCCTCCTGCCCCGATACCCGCGGCGTTTTGAGCGCCGGTCACGTTGATAACGCCGCCGTTGATCGTGATGTTGCCGGAAGCGTTGATATATCCGCCGATGCCTGCGCAGGATGTGGGAGGTTTGGTGATGTTCCAGGTACCGGTACCTGCGCTCTGCCCCCATACGGTCAGCGAACGTGCTCCGTTGACCGACATACCCTCCGGATTCGTAAAGATCGCGCCGTCGCAGAGGATGAGGTTGACGCCGCCATGGACCTTGCCGTTGTTGCTGATGCGGTTGTTGTTGGTCACGCTGTCGACAACGGCATACCATCCGCTTTCCAGATCGGTCTCGTCGCCGACGATCCGTGTGGCGGTGACTGTCTTTTCTTCACCGTTCAGGTTGAGATAAGTGACCTCGACGATACGAGAGGCTTTCTCGATCGTTTCTGTTATATCAGAGGTATATGTGACGCCGTTCATTGTGACCGAAGCGGTATAGACGCGCTCGCCCTCTGTGGTGTAGGTCGGCTCTGTCGTTGTTTCATAGGTGATCGCGTCTCCCTGAGCCGTTAAGGAGCGCTCAAAGTCGCAGACGGAGCAACGAAAGTCTGCCGTAGCGGAGTCATGACCGTCCCATGTCCATGTGGGATCTTCAAAAGAGTGCGCTTCAAACTCCGCGTTGATCGTCACATCTGACAGAGGCATCGTAAAAGAATGACTGTCACTGTAGAAGCTGACGTTGTGAGCCTCCGCATCCTTGACCGTGACGCCGGCGAGATGCTTACCGTCAATGCCGTTGACGGTAACGGAGACCTTCTCTCCCGCGCGTGCCGACGCCGGAGCCTCTATCGCTCCCGCGGGCACGCCTTCATCTATTCTTATCTGATATTCGCCGCCTCGGAACACCGCGTTTAATGTCACGTTGTCATCGGGCATGATAAAGCTGAAAGAGTAATCCACACCGGTGATCTCGGTTTCCTCGCCGCTGTCGGTCGTATAGCTGAAGTGTTCAAGGTCATAGCCATATTCCTCATGGGGATAAACCCTGACCGTTTGTCCCTCATATGCTTCAACAGGCGCGTAGACATAGCCGCCGGCCATATCGGACATCGAGATCGTATGAAGTGGCTTTTGCGTCCACTTCGCGTAAAGCGTAATATCTTCGGTCACGGGATCGTCAAAGTCGAACAAGGAGCCGTATTGATCGTCCGTATACCAGCCGTCGAAAGAGTAACCGTCACGGACAGGTTCCGGTTCGGCAACGGTCGTGTTTTTCTGTAAGACAGACTTTACTTCGTCGGTCTGACCGTCCATCGTGCCGCCGTTCAGTTTGTAGGTGATAACGGCTCCGCGCTCGATGACAAGGTGCTTGGTGTAATTATAGTAAAAGCTGCCGTCGGGCCGCAGCGCGTCCTCGGGGCTGTATGCGGTCACGAGGAGCGAGGGATCGACAAAAATGTCGTCATAAAACAGCGTCCTCTGCTGTTCTGCGTCGGCAGAGACGCGCGTGATACCGTCATAAAGATACAGCCGTCTGCCGGCGCGGATGCCGTAGCTTTTCGCCTGCGCGGTGATCGCGCCTCCTGTGATAAGGATATCCTTTGAGGCGTAAAATCCGTTGCCCTGCGAACCGGTGACGCTGAAATCTCCGTCGAGCGTCAGCGAGCCGATATTGACATAAATGCCGTTCGAGAACATCTGTCCGGACGTCAAATCACCGCTGCCGGTGACCGTCAGGTTCATCCTGTTGGCATAGATCATCGACCGCTGGCTGCTGTTGATACCGGGAAGCATCGTCACCCCGTCAAGGTTCAGAACACAGGTTTCGGGGTCGAAGCTGACCTTTCCGTCTTCGAAGACGTCATTCCTGTTGGCGTCGGTCACCTGCACGCCGCCGACCCACAGCTGATAGGTTTCTCCGTATTCGGCGGTGAGCGTCACGCTTTCGTTCAGCTTGAAGGTGGCGCCGGGAACAAAAACATCTGTTGTCGAGCCGATCGTCCCTCTCCAGCCGGAGAAATATTTGTTCTCCGGTGGCGTAAAGGCGCTTTTGGGCAGAGTATAGGTCTCTCCCTTGGAGAGATAAACGTCTTCCATCGTACCGCTGCCGTCGCCGGGATCAAAGCTGACCTTGATCCGCTGATACCCGCATAGCGTACAGGTAAGACCTGACGCGTCATATTCATGCAGATCCAAATCCTGATCCGCCTCGCAGTACTCGCAGGTGGTCTTATGACTGTATTCGTCGATTATGGTGTAGTTTGTATGCGAAAAGCCGCAGGGCCTGATCTCGGCAAACTTGCAGTTGCGGCATGAGCTCAGGCGTTCATCCTTCTTTTTCATTTGAGCGTTGTTATCATCACTTCCGGCGCTCACCATCGTCTTGTTGTCGAGAGTTAGCGTTCCGCTGTCTGAGCCGCCCTTGCCCTTGCCGATCGCGTTGGCGGAGGATAGACCGCACTTTGCGATGACGATGCCGCCAAAGATATTCACCTCGCCGCCGGATCCGCCGTGACCGCCGCCGATGCCCGCGCCGGACAGCTCTTCGTCGCTGCTGAACAGATCGACCAGAGCGGCGACCGACACCATCATCGCGTTAGCCGAGCGCTGATACTGGCTGCCCATCGGCGCATTTCCGAGATATCTTGTGACCATTTCCATCATTTCCGAGGAGTTGGTATAGCTTGATGAGGCGGCGATAACATAACCGCCGGTGATGTTTACGATATGATTGCTGCCGTTCCTGCCGCCGCCGATACCCGCGCCGCCTGCAGTGGAAGTCGCGACCACAAGGCCGCCGGAGATTTCTATATAGCCTCCGCCTTTTCCCATTCCACCGCCGATACCCGCGCCTTTGTCGCTCTGTGAAACCACCGTACCGCCGCTGATATAAATGGGATCGCCCTGTTCCGCGTCTTGACCGCCGCCGATACCCGCGCCTATTTTATTTCCGTAAGCGACCGCGTTGACCTCGCCGCCGTAGATGTAGATAGGACCGTTTTCACTGTTTTTGCCGCCGCCTATAGCCGCGCCGCCGTTATGGCTGCTTGCCGTGATGCTTCCGCCGTAGATCGCTATAGCTCCGGTCGACCTGTATGCTCCCTCGCCGCTGCCGATACCGGCTCCCGATTGGAAGGTTTGTATATCAAAGGTGCCGCCGTAGATCGTGATACCTTCGCCGCTGCAGCGGCTCGCTTCGCCTTTGTAGCCGCCGCCGATACCGGTGCTGGAACCAAATCTCGACTTAACGATATAATTGCCGGCATAAAAAATCATGCGTCCGCCTGCGCGAAAGCCGCTGCCGCCGATGGCTGCTCCTCTGGTTTCTCTTTTGGTAGTTGCTTCAAAATTACCGCCGTAGAAGTTCATGCTGCCGCCGTCGAGGCCTTTATCGCCGCCGATGGCGGCTTCGTCCTGATCGTCGCGCTGGGCAAAACGCTCACAGAAGGCGATCATCCTGCCGGTGCCTTGCTTCTGATCATACACGTTCAGGGTGTCCCCTTCACTGACCTCGAGACCTCTCTTAAAGTCCACCGTCGCGCCGTCGCCGAGGATGATATGCACCTCGCCGTCGGTGTGGACGCGCTTTTTGAAGGCAACATCGCTATTGACATAATACCAGCTGCCGCCCTGCAGGGTGCTGCCGTCGGCGACCGAGGACATGCTGATATACCCCTCGTCCGGCGTGCGGATGCGCTCTTTTGCGACGACCTTCTCACCGTCCCATGAGCGCTCTATATACGCCGCGACGGAATCGAAGAATTCTGCATATACCCTCACGTCGGAACCTGCCGGCATGACAAAGGAACTGTTGTTGATTATCTCAAGCTGCCTTGTGTCAGTGTCCCATTCGTATGTGGCGTACAGCTTATAACACGGCTTTGCGGAATTGGTCGGCGTTACCGTAACATTGACCGCGTCGCCCTTATACGCGCGAATGCGGTCGGCGGTAACGGTGCCGTCGGCGCTGCCGGAGACCTGAACGGAATGAAGCTCATCCACTTTGAAAGAAATACGCGCGTCCGACGGGGGCATGGTGAACACAGCCCTGACATTGCGGTAGGCGTCGAGTATTTCGAGTTCCGCTTCCGTGGTTTTCGTCTCGCCGTCCTGCAGATAGGTCATGGTCATACCCGTCACATGATACGGATAGCCGTTGGATCCCAGGCGAGCCGTCACGCTGATCTGCGTACCCGACTGAACGGAATGACTTGTTCCCTCTGTGACGCTGCCGTCGATCTTGGTTTCGAGCGCAATATTTTCATCATAATCATTGGTCGGGCTCGGCTCAAAATTCTCGACCGTCAGCGTATACACGGCGCTCTCTGCGCCGACAGGGAACGGAACGATCGTGAACAGACTGACGATCATCAGCAATGGCAGCAGTATGCTCATCGGTTTTTTCAACATTCCCATAATGTATACCTCCTAATACTTATTAATTCGTTATCGTTATTATAGCATATTTTAGGAAATAATTTAGCATTTTGCAAAAAACAAAATAATATTTGCCATTTTTTTGTATGCTTATATAAAAAGCCAGCGCCGGATTCGTGCATTTTGACCACACGAGGCGTTCGTTCATACTATTCTCTGTTAGAAAGCAGAAGGCTGCTTTTCATGAAGAAAGGTAAAAAACGTTGCACGACTGCCCATAACCGTTAAAAGCGGACAATAGAAAAACCGCCCTGCCGACAGGGCGATTGAATTTTTATCACGCAAAGACTCACTCCGACAATCTGCCGTAAAGGCGTATGTGAAGCGTGTTATCAGCAGATTTTTGTACTGCATAGGCTTTGTCAGTATTGCGGTCAACTTTATGCTGCCGCTTCAGAAGCTTGAAGATACTGATGATTTGATGAATCAGCCGCCGGAGGATGACTATTTGCTGTTTTCAACTTCCGAAAGCAACAAAAAAAACAAATTAAAACAAATAAGAACAAGCAAAAACGTCTGCCAAGTGACTATGACAATGATTTTGTATTATAGAGTATCAGCAAAAATACTCCCATATATTTGATTCATATACTCTACATTAATTTTAGATAGAATAAGTTCAGTTCCTGCCAGAACGGGTAAACAGTGGTTTTACATCCATATTTCGTGACAAAAAAATCCACGCCCCTGAGACGTGAAAAACCCCGATAGAATCGGGGTTTTTCGCGGATATATCTTTTTTGCATATCCTTTATGGTGCGGGTAACAGGACTTGAACCTGCACGGAGTACTCCGCAAGAACCTAAATCTTGTGCGTCTGCCAGTTCCGCCATACCCGCATTTTTATATTTCAACAGCTTTTCGCTGTGAAAATCAAAGTATTTAATTGTTACACCGAGGTATCGTTACCTAAGTCCAGCGCGTCTGCCAGTTCCGCCACAGGTGCGTTTTTATATTTCAACAGCTTTTCGCTGTGAAAATCAAAATATTCAATTGTTACACCAAGGTATCGTTACCTAAACCCATCGCGTCTGCCTATTCCGCCACGGGCGCACATCTATATTTCAACAGCTTATCACTGTGAAAATCAAAGTATTTAATTGTTACACCGAGGTAGCGTTACCTAAATCTTGTGCGTCTGCCAGTTCCGCCATACCCGCGAATCTATAAAATCAGGTCACAAAACCCGATATTATCCATATATTCAATTATTCACTTAGTGTTAACTTAATTAACTATCAGATTGCTTGTTTCTCCATTCAGTTAATCCATTTGCACTGCGTCCCATAACAATAGCAGCTGCTGTTGACGGGCTGCTGAATACTTTGCTTTCAGTAAAAACACCTTCGGAATTAATTATTCCTGATTCCATTAATTTACTGCGTAACTCTACTATGAATTTAGGACATGATTTTGTAGTGCTTGATGCAATTCTTGAGTTTTTGAACACAACAAACCCTTCGCTTGTTTGTTTGCCTTCAGCATCTGCCCCACGCGTAGCTTTGATGTACAGAGTCTTGCCGACATCCCCTTGATTATCGGAAAGATTAACTTCAGTGATTGTTTCGAGCACTTTGTGTCCAAGGACATTATTAATCATGCGTATATTATATAAAAACTCATCCATTTCAGCCTGTTCTGCTTCCGTAAGAGAAGCGTTTGCAGGTATTGTTGAGTTTTCAATAGAATACCGTTCTGCTTCTTTTGCAAGAAGATAACAACGATGTTCTAAATATTTAATATGTGCTTTATTTAGTCTGTTATCCTTACTGATGTATACAATACACTCGTTCCAAAAATCTTTTCCGTTTGTAGAGTCATGTTGTTTCAACCGTTCAAATATGTTTTCGGCTTCACCGATATAAACCATGCCTTTATCGTCAATATCGTTCTTACCAAATAAGAAGTAAATACCACATGCAGCTAAATCTTTGCGGTCAATGCAACTCTTGAGTTTAATGCGAGGGATTTTATACGCCTTTCCGTTCCAGTTTGATAATTCACAAACCAAACGACCGTTTGGGTCGCCTTCAATTAAGAATAATGAAATTGTTTTGCCAAATGTAGCCATAATTATTAAATCCAAAAGACATTAATCTTCCACCGAGGTAGCGTTACCTAAATCTAGCGTGTCTGCCAATTCCACCACAGGCGCGTTTTTTATTTCAACAGCTTTTCGCTGCGATAAACAAAATATTTCTTTAATTCAAAAAAGTTCTTAACTGAAAATCTATTTGCTTCATCTAATATCCGCAGTCCTTATACTCCCATTGTTTGCCTTTATCACGAACTAAAACCCAATTGAATTCCGTAAGGGTATCTCCGGCTTTGAGGAATGGAGTGTCTACGTTCGCATCAATAGAAGAGAGCAAAACAATAGCCTCATCAGCATTGTAAAATGCCTTCCAATGCTCAAACTCATCAGCCCAAGCATCACCTGGATAGTACAGTTCTTTTAAAGTCTGTCCGCGCTAATTGGTTTTAAATCGATTAATTACTACTTGTTCAGCAGCGGTTATATCATCTTGAGAAAAAATCTTTGATGTCTCATTGTGGATATCAACATCGGAAACATCTCCGCACGCACCGAATATTACGCAAATTAATATAACAAAAGAAATTGAAATGTATTTTTTCATATCAGGACTTGCTTTCACCAAGATAGCTTTGCCTAAATCCAGCGTGTCTGTCAGTTCCGCCACGGGCGCGCTTTTTATTTCATAGAGCTTTATTTATTATACTAAAAATCAGTTTTCTTGTCAATATGTTAAGTACGTGACATTTTTAGCTGCAAAGTGGTTATTTTCGGTATATTTCGACGTTATTTTACATATAATTGATTTTATTGTTGAATTTTTTTGAAATATTATGTATAATAATTTACAGATAGTATTATATCCTGATGGGGTGTGTGCCATGAGTAAAAGAGCTTTGACCGCCGTGCTGCTTGGGATTTTCTGCGCTTTTGCCTCGCTTGGTTTGCACGTGAAGGCAGCTGTTTTTGACCTCGGCGAATTGCGCGCCTGCAAACGGGTTTTCGCACTCGGAAACACCGCGGCTTATTTCTACGGCTTCTCGGGCTCCACTCTGATTTCCGCACGCGTTTCGGGTGATTGCCTGACGAGCAGGGTAAGCGTAAACGGAGCGATTTACTCTGTCACCCACAGCGGTCGCTTCACATACGCTCTGTTCTCTGTTTCGAACTCTAGCCGAGGTATTATCAGGCTCAATGCTGACAGCGGCGACTACTCCGTTTTTGATATCCATTCCGACGTGGAAATCGACCCTCAGAGTATTGCCGCGAATGATAACGAGATTTTCGCTCTCTCGCTCGGCGGTATTTACCGCGGCGTTACGGGCTTTGATATGAACGGCAGGAAAATCCACTCCTATTCCCTTCCGCGCGGCTGTGAAAGGCTGTTTTCCAACGGCAGCGACGCATACGCTCTTGCGGGCAACGGAGAAATCTACCGTCTCGGAGGCAGCAATGCCGTCTTCTGCGCGGAAACCACCTATGACGCTGATATCTCCGACGCAGGCGAAGGGTATATTTATTCAAACGGCAGTCTTATTTCTCTTGATAACGGAAGCTCTGTTTACTGCGGCGCGCGGCTTGCCACTATGTGCAGCGGCGGCGTTCATACCTCTGATTCAGGGTTGCTGATGACCTCTGCTGACGGCATGGTTTACCTGCTCAACGGCGATTACACCTGCACGGCCGGCGATATTCCGCAGGACTCCGCGCAGCATGACCCGGTTGTCAGTCCCGATGGCTACGAGGTTTATCTCAGCGCCGGCACTACGGTTGAACAGCTGAAAGCTATGTATCCCGAAATCAAAACGGTTTACAACAAGAACGGCAACCCTGTGTCCGGAAGAAATCTCTGCACGGGCTACAGCACCGACTTGATGTCGGTCATTATTCTCGGAGACGTTGACGGCAGCGGCACGATCAGCAGCCGCGATATCAAGATAATGATGCGCTGCCTGATCGGTGACGGCGAGTTAAGCGGCGTGTTTTTGAAGGCGGCGGATCTCAACCGCGACGGACAAATCGATATCCGCGACATTGTGCTTATGGCTAAACAATAACCTGCTCTGAATTCGGAGCAGGTTTTTTCAGTAACCGAGATATTTGAGAAATCCTTCGCAGCCTCTTACGATGTCAGAGTAGGTGCGGTCAAAGTTTCCGCAGTACCACGGGTCGGCGATGCTTCCGCCGCCGGCAAATGACAGCAGCAGCCGCAGCTTGTTGTCCCTGTCCGCGCCGACGATACGCTGCGCGTTGCGAATATTCATCTTGTCCATACAGAGAAGATAGTCATAACGTGCGTAGTCGCTCTTTTTCAGCTGAACAGCGCGCTTATTGCCGCAGGAAATACCGTGTGCGGCAAGCTCGCGCTGTGCGGGCGGATAAACCGGGTTGCCTGCATCACCCCAGATTTCCTCAGTGCTGGTGGCAGAGGAAGCAATTACGAAATCCTCTGCAATACCGCGCTTATTTACCATGTCTTTTAATATAAACTCCGCCATAGGACTGCGGCAGATGTTGCCGTGGCAGATAAACATTACCTTTGTCATATTGAACACCCGATTATCAACGTAACCACGTTGTGACGAAATAATTGTCGTTTAATTTGATTCCTTAGCTGTATTTATTGAAGCGATTAAAATCCGCCTTGCTGTTTCCGTACTGCGATTCATTAATATTTGCTCCTATTGAAGTACCGCTGCGCAGTATTTGATACGTTTCATATCGCCTGCGGGGTTCAGTGCGTATGAAGAACTATCATCTGCTCTCTCGCTAAAAACGTGCCCCCCGGCACGTTTTCTTAACGCTCGCCTTCGAGCCCCGTCATCCGATTTTGGTTTACTGAATTGAAAAAAGACGCTCAAAAAAGCGTCTTTCTTCGATGGAGCGGATGACGGGGCTCGAACCCGCTACCTCCACCTTGGCAAGGTGGCGCTCTACCAGATGAGCTACATCCGCATATTTATGGTGCCTCCGGACGGAATCGAACCATCGACACGG
>NZ_JAHLQB010000012.1 GCF_018918205.1 Lachnoclostridium sp. MSJ-17
AAAGAGCCAACCGCTTATTTCTAAACGATTGGCTCTGAAAAAGAAAAACGCAGACATTTTACTTATCTGTCTGCGTAATGTGTGTGGGTTATTCAGTTGTTATTCGGAAGTTCGGGTCTGTCAGGAAAGGGAAAACATCGGTTTTACATCCATGTTTCGTGACAAAAATTTTCACGCCCCTGAGACGTGAAAAACCCCGATAGAATCGGGGTTTTTCGGGGATATATCTTTTTTGCATATCCTTTATGGTGGAGAATGCTGGACTCGAACCAGTGACCTCTTGCATGTCAAGCAAGCGCTCTAACCTGCTGAGCTAATCCTCCGTATTTGGTCGGAGTGAAGGGCGTTTCATCTTGCGAAAAGTTCATCTCGCTTGCTGCGGCGTATTCATAGCTAAAAGTTCATCAACTCTCTCGCTAAAAACGTCACACCGTGACGTTTTCTTAACGCTCGCCTTCAATTCCCTTCATCCGTTGCTTGTTGAAGATATTTCTTAAAGACATTTTGGAAATGTCTTTAAGAAATATGGTCGGAGTGAAGGGACTTGAACCCCCGACATCCTGGTCCCAAACCAGGCGCGCTACCAGCTGCGCTACACCCCGAAAGAAATGCTAATCTTCCGCTGTTGTGGTCAGTTATGTGGTCAAAGCCAATTCCCGACATCATTTTCCGCGGGCGGGAAACCCCGGAAAGCAAGGTGTTATGCGGCGTTTAGCGGTTTTGAAATCTGTCCTGACACAAAATGCGTACACGCTCCCAAACAAAAAACGCTGTAGAAGCTGCCGCTGTACCGTGACAGCTTCTTCATTATACACGATTACAGCGGCTTTGTCAACATTAATCGAGCAAACTTATCTTTTTATACAGCTCGCCGGCGCTGTCGATACAAATCTTCGGGTTGTACCTCCCGGCGTCCTCTTTGCTGCGGAAGCCCCAGCCGTAGAGTGCGGCGGCAAAATCCATTCCCGCCTCCTGAGCGGCAAGCGCGTCAACGTAGCTGTCGCCTATGAAAATACTGTCCTCGGGCGCGACGTCAAGCTCCTTGCAGACCTTGAGAATCATCTCGCCTTTTGTCATATCGACATCGACTTTTGTCGCGCAGACCTCGTCGAAAAGCTCGCCGATCGTCTTGTAAACGCCGAGCATGTTGTTGATGAATTTTTCGTTTTTCTGGGTGACGATTGCAAGCTTGCAGCCGCTGTTGCGCAGCATGCGCAGCGAGTCCTCGATTCCGTCGTAAATCAGGAACATCTCCTCGCCCTTGATCGAATAGAGCTTGCTGTAATTGTTCATCGCGTACTCGATCTCGTCCTCCTTCATGCCGTAAAGGCTCATGAAGCCCTGCTCAAGAGATACTCCGATCACGCCGTAAAGCTCGTCGTGGTGGACGGGAGTATAGCCCATCGCGTTCGCCGTGGTGTTCATGCAGTAAAGAATACCCGGTGAAGTGTCGGCGATAGTGCCGTCGTAGCCAATAATAATCAGTTTTTTCATATTATCACCTGCCCTATTTAATTGTAGCACGAAAATATCGGAATTACAATAGTTTTTGATTGACATTACAGCCGCCGCGGTATAAAATATTTTTGTATTCCAACAGAAAGGTTTTACTTATGAAGCATACAAGACAAGCACGTGCGGAGAAACCCTCCGCTACTCTTTTGAACATGGTGCCGACGCTCTTTCTTTTTCTGATGTTCGCGGTTTTTCCGCTGTTCGTCGGCATCTACGCGGACGGACAGTTCCCGTTTATCCACTTTGACGACGGATTCTTCAATATCCGCCACGACAAGTTTTATTTCTTCGTGACGATGTCGCTGCTTGCAGTGGTCGCCGAGGTCATGATTCTTGTGACGAAGTCCTCTCCCGAGGCAAAAGACCGCAGGCTCGGCGAGCTGTTCGCGCCGCTGAGCTTTACCGACTGGTCGGCTGTCGCGCTGTTACTCAGCTGCACGCTGTCGACGCTGTTTTCTCCGTACCCGTCGCTTGCGTTCTGGGGCGAGATAAACGAGGGCGGAGTGTCCGCGGGAAGAAACAACGGACTGTTCCTGATACTCGTCTACGTTCTGCTCTACTTCGCGCTCACGCGGTTCTTCCGTTTCAGCGAGAACATTTTCACGGCGCTTGCGGTGTCATGCTCGCTGGTGTACCTGCTGACGGTGCTCAACGGCTACTACCTCGACCCGATGAATATGCTCGAGCAGTTCAAGACCTCGCAGCCGGGCGTGTACATGGAATTTTTCTCGACGATCGGCAACAAGAATATGCTCGCGAGCTTCATCTGCGTGACGCTGCCTGCAAGCGTAGTGATGGCTGTGCTGACCGAGACGCTGTGGCGCAGGGCGGTGTATCTGCTCGCGTCGGGACTTGGCATGATGGCGATGATAATCGGCGACAGCGACTCGGCGATGCTCGGCACGGCGGTGTTTATCGCGGTATTCCTCGTTGTATTTGTCCGCGACGTGACGCGTCTCAAGCGTTTCTTCCTGACTCTGTCAGTGATGCTCGCGTCGGTGGGTCTGCTCAGACTCTTCTCGGCGGCTATGAACGACAACTACAAGGAGCTCGGCGCGATTCCGAAGGCAATGCTGTTCTCAGGCTACGTATATATCCTGCTCGCGGTCTGCGCGGTAATTACCGCAGCGCTCTATCTAGTTGACGGCAAAAAGCCCGGAATCAGGCTGCCGAAGGCAGTACCCGTCGCGCTCGGAGTGCTGTTCGGACTCGCGGCGCTGTCGGGCTTGGGCATTTTCCTCTGGTTCAGCGTGATCGACAAGGAAACCGAGCTGGGCGAAATGGAAAAGCTCCTGCGCATGAACGACGCGTGGGGTACTCACAGAGGAATAATGTGGCTGCGCTCGTTCGACATCTTTGCGGCGGCAAACCCGTGGCAGAAGCTGTTCGGCACAGGTCCCGATACATTCTATTTCGCTTTTGAGCCGTACTTCAAGCAATTGGAGGAATACGGCAACAACTCGACCGACGCGGCTCACAACGAGTACATAAACTACCTTATCACGATCGGAATCGCGGGACTTGGCTCATACCTCGCGTTCGTCGGCGGCGCGCTTGTGCGCGGCTTTAAGTCGGCGAAGAATAATCCTGCAGTACTCTGCTGCGCGGCGGCGGTTGTAGCCTATCTCGCGCAGGCGACGGTCAATATCGCGCTGCCGATCTCAACTCCGCTGTTCATCGTTTTTGTTTCGCTATGCGAGGCGTTCGCGAGAAACGCAGCGAAAAATGAATAACAGATTAATCTATCAATCTACCAACTATCAACTACCAACTACTAACTACCAACTAAAAAACAGAGGCGCTGACGCCTCTGTTTTTTTATCTATATTCTTCCGCTTTTGGGCTGATACGGCACAACCTCGCCTGCCTGCAGCGACTTGGGCACGTCGATAATCCGCTGGTTCGACGAGCCGCGGAACTGCAGCGTAATGCTGTAGAGCTCCTGTACAAACTCGCCGTCGACCAGAATATCAATAAGGCCGAGCATCTCGTCGGTGTGCTCGCAGCGGGCGCGGCTCTCGCCGAGCAGATCCCTGTCGTAGAGATAGCCCGTGTAGCACCAGATCTTCTTTTTTGGGTAACGCTCCTTCACGCGCCTGAGAAACGGCAGCAGCGCCGCCTGATTCTGCGGCTCGAAGGGTTCGCCGCCGAGCAGCGAGAGACCGTCTATATAGTCCGGCTCAAGCTCGCGCAGAAGCAGTTCCTCTGTTTCTTCGGTAAAGGACTTGCCGTAGTTAAAATCCCACGTTTCCTTATTGAAGCAGTTTTTGCAGTGGTGGGTACAGCCCGACACGAACAGCGAGACGCGCACGCCTTCGCCGTTTGCGATGTCAAAATTCTTAATTTCTCCGTAGTTCATGGCATTACAGGTGGAGCACTCTCTCCTGAATCTCCTGGGTTCTGCCCTGGTTCCAGAACTGTGTGCCGATGTAGCCGCAGGTACGGCGCGCAACGTTCATCTTGTCCTGGTCGCGGTTGTGACAGTTCGGACACTCCCAGAGCAGCTTGCCGTCCTCCTCGACGATTGCGATCTCTCCGTCGTAGCCGCAGACCTGGCAGTAGTCGCTCTTGGTGTTGAGCTCGGCGTACATGATGTTCTCGTAGATGAACTGCATGACCCTGAGCACGGCGGGAATGTTGTCCTGCATGTTGGGAACCTCGACGTAGCTGATCGCGCCGCCGGGCGACAGAGCCTGGAACTCGGACTCAAGCTTGAGTTTATCGAACGCGTTGATGTCCTCGGTAACGTGGACATGGTAGCTGTTGGTGATATAGTTGCGGTCGGTCACGCCCTTGATGATGCCGAAGCGCTTTTGCAGGCACTTGGCGAACTTGTAGGTCGTGCTCTCGAGCGGCGTGCCGTAGATGCTGTAGTCGATGTTCTCCTCAGCCTTCCACTTAGCGCAGGCGGCGTTGAGGGCCTTCATGATCTCAAGACCCAGCTCCTTGCCTTCATCCTCGGTGAGCTTCTTGCCGATGAGGGAGTAAACGCACTCCCACAGACCCGCGTAGCCGAGAGAAATTGTGGAATAGCCTCCGTAGAGCAGCTTGTCGATGGTCTCGCCCTTCTTGAGACGAGCCAATGCGCCGTACTGCCAAAGGATCGGAGCCGCGTCGGAAAGCGTGCCCTTGAGTCTCTCGTGGCGAGCCTGCAGAGCTCTGTGACAAAGCTCCATGCGCTCGTCAAAGATCTTCCAGAACTTATCCATATCGCGGTTCGCGCTGAGTCCGATATCGACGAGGTTAACGGTGACAACACCCTGGTTGAATCTGCCGTAATACTTGTGCTTGCCCTCGACGTAGTTGCCGGCGTTAGCGATATTGCCTACGCCCGCGTCGGTGAAGCGGTCAGGAGTGAGGAACGAGCGGCAGCCCATGCAGGTGTAGACGTCGCCCTTGAGCTCGAGCATGACCTTCTCGGAGATATAGTCGGGAACCATGCGCTTTGCGGTACACTTGGCGGCGAGCTCGGTGAGGTACCAATACTTGCTGCCCTCGGTAACGTTGTCCTCCTCGAGAACGTAAATGAGCTTGGGGAACGCGGGAGTGATCCATACGCCCGCCTCGTTCTTTACGCCCTGATAGCGCTGCTTGAGAGTCTCCTCGATGATGAGAGCGAGATCAGCCTTCTGCTGCTCGTTCTCAGCCTCATTGAGGTACATATATACGGTGACAAACGGAGCCTGACCGTTTGTGGTGAGCAGTGTCACGACCTGGTACTGAATGGTCTGAACGCCGCGGTTTACCTCCTTGCGGAGTCTTTCCTCGACGATCTGGTGAATCTTATCCTCGCTGATCTCAACGCCCATCTCCTCGATCTCGGCGAGGGTCTCCCTGCGGATCTTCTCTCTGGAGATCTGAACGAAGGGAGCGAGGTGAGTGAGACTGATGCTCTGACCGCCGTACTGGTTGCTCGCGACCTGAGCGATGATCTGGGTCGCGATGTTGCAGGCGGTTGAGAAGCTGTGGGGCTTCTCGATGAGAGTGTCGCTGATAACGGTGCCGTTCTGGAGCATATCCTCGAGGTTTACGAGGTCGCAGTTGTGCATATGCTGGGCGAAATAGTCGGAGTCGTGGAAGTGGATAAGACCCTGCTTATCAGCCTCGACAATGTCGGGAGAGAGAAGCATTCTGCGGGTCAGATCGCGGCTGACCTCGCCCGCCATATAGTCGCGCTGAACACTGTTGACGGTGGGATTCTTGTTGGAATTCTCCTGCTTGACCTCCTCGTTGTTGCACTCGATCAGCGAGAGAATGCGGTTGTCGGTGGTGTTCGCCTTGCGGACGAGCGAACGGTTGTAGCGGTAGCGGACGTAGCGTCTGGCAAGCTCGAACGCGCCCTTTGCCATGAGCTGATCCTCAACCATGTCCTGTATCTCCTCAACGGAGACGGCGCGCTTGATTTTGTTGCACTTGTACTCAACGTAGTCGGCTATGTCGGCAATCTGCTCCTCGGTGAGGAACGGACTGTCGGCGGAATTGTTCGCCTTGCGGACGGCATTGATAATTTTTTCAATGTTGAACGTCTCTTCGGAGCCGTTTCTCTTGATTATTTTCATGAATTACCCTTCCTCTTTCTGTTAATTTCAAATCTATAACGATCAATCGAATTGCTGTCTGTTCATCAGCGTGCAGGATTAATTATACATCAATATTTCGGAAAAAGCAAGGGGTTGACAAAGAAAAAAACACAACATCTTGTATTCTAATAAAGAATTATACCCATTATCTTGCGGTGCCTGTAACTCTGTGTCAAGTTTTTAACACAGTCGGGAAACGGCTTGTTCAAGCGGTTTTCGGCGTTTTCTAAAAGGAATAAACTGCAACATCCGCACAGCCGTTCCTACAAATTATTACATGTCAAGTTACAATATTGGAATTTTTAGATACTATATCTTGTGGGAGATTCGGTGATAGACCGAGAACTCAATCAATATATAGGGGCAGCGGACAAAACAAAAGACCTGAAAGGCGTCAGCCATTCAAGTCCCGGTTATTTTTTGAAAACACGCAGCCGCAGTAGTTCTGGCGGTAAAGGTCGTATTCCCGCGAGAGCACGATCGAGCGCTTGTAGCCCTCGCGTTTCTTGAAATCCGACGGAAGCCACGCAACGCCGTATTTCTCACCCATCTCAAAGCCGATCTCGTTGAGCAGAGCGGCGTTTTTGAGCGGACTGATCGTCAGAGTGGTGGTGAAGCAGTCCATGCCAAGCTCCTTCGCCTTCCTCGCGGAAGCCTCAAGGCGCAGGCGGAAGCATTTTTCACAGCGTTTTCCGCCCTCGGGCTCGCGTTCAAGACCCTGAACCGCGTCAAAAAACTCCCGCGGGTCGTAGACGCTCTCCGTGATGCTCACGGGATTTTTGAATTCGCGCAGCGAGATGTAGCGTTCCTCCTCGCTCAGGCGGAAGCGGTACTCCGACTCAGGCGAGATATTCGGATTGTAGTAATAGACCGTAATATCGAAGTGCTCCGAAAGGTACTCCAGACAGTAGCTCGAGCACGGCGCGCAGCAGACGTGAAGCAGCAGCTCAGGTGTGACGCCGTCGGTCCGGTTTTGTTCGATAATGCGGTCAAGCTCCTTTTGGTAGTTTATCTTGTTCATAGGCTCAGAATATACTCCGCTAATTCATCAGCGGTATCCGCGACATACGGCGCGCCTGCATTGAGCAGCTCCTCACGTCCGCGAAAACCCCAGGATACGCCAGCCATTTTCACTCCGCTGTTTTTTGCGGTGAACACGTCGACGTCGCTGTCGCCCACATATACGCACTCGTCAAGCGAGATCCCGTGCAGAGCGAGCATAGCGTGAAGCGCTTCGGGGTCGGGCTTGCATTTGTACTGCGGCTTCTGACCCCACGCCTCGAGAAAGCTGTGTCCGGGGTAGAGCTTTTCCATGATCTGAGGAACGAACTCGTCGGGCTTGTTTGAGAGAACGGCGGTGTGGATTCCGCTGTCACTCAGCCTTTTGAGCATATCCGCGCAGCCGTCGTAAGCGGCGGTGTTGTCGTTGCAGTGCAGGCGGTACTCTCTGTCGAAGGTGCCAATCACCGCTTCAAACAGCTCCTCGGTGCAGCCCTCGCCGATCGCGCGGCGAATGAGCATTTCCCTGCCGTTGCCGACAAATTTATTGTATTTTCCGATCGGGTGCTCGGGCAGACACGCCTTTTTCAGACCCTTGTTGACGCTGAGCGCGAGGTCTGTGAGCGAATCGACTAGAGTCCCGTCGAGGTCAAAAACAGCAAGCTTTATCATCGGTTCAGTCCCTTCTCCATCTCAAAAAGAATCGCGCGGCACGGAGCTGCCTCAAGTCCGCCGAGCTTGATCGGAAAGGCGCAGAGGTCGTACTCGCCCGCCTTTATCGCTTCGAGGTTGAGGTTCTCGAGAATCGCTATTCCTGCCCGCGCGAGGGTGCGGTGTGTGTTCGCCTCGTCAAAGGACGGCGCTATGGAATCCGCGTCGGTGCCGACGAGCACAACCTTGCTGTCGGCGAGGACTATCGCGGCGGAGTAGGACAGAAACGTCTTGCCGCAGCCGCGGAAAAGCACTCTGCGCTTGCAGTACGGCAAAAGGCGCTCCATATCCGCGCCAGTGAGGATACCTTCGACGCTGATGACGGTGCACTTGCCGTAAAATGTATTGAGACGGAGCATGTCGATCGACTGTCCGTCCTCGCTGAAATGGAGCGGAGCGTCGATGTGGGTGCCCGTATGAGTCGTCATGCGGATACAGCTCAGGTTGCAGTCGTCAAGATTCTCAAGGCTGCTGAGCTGCTCGACCTGCGGCTCGGGATCGCCCTCATAGACGGGCGTCGTCAGCGCGTCGCGCGAAATATCGTGAATAATCATCTTCCACTCCCCTTTTCTTTCCTGTCTTTTGATTATATCACAATAGAAAGCGGTTTGCAATCACAAATGCAAACCGCCTTTCTTTTACGCAGGCGCAAAAAAGCCTCCCGATCGCTCGGGAGGCTGATTTGCTAAAATGTTTTGCTGAAAATATTATTCAAAAACTACGGGCTGACCGGTTCTGCCGGTGCCGTTCTTGAACTCAGCAACAAACTTCTGGATGCAGGTAGCGTCGAGAACAGAGATTCTGCCGTCAGCGTTTACATCTGCAAGTGCCGCGTTGAAGTTATCTGTGGTGGGAAGATCGATGCTGTACTTCTGAACATAGGTAGCGTCAACAGCTGTGATATCGCCGGAGCCGTCAACATCGCCCCAGAGTACGGGGATCTCTCTGTTGATGAAGATTGTGTAGGTAGCGCCGCCCTTCTTAACGGTATCCCAATTGGAGATATCGAGCTGAATGGTTACGTCGCAGGTCTCGTCCTCAGACTCTACGTTGAAGAGGATGTTGTCGGAATTGTACTGAGCGGGGTTAACCTCGTTGAGCTTAGCCTCGGTCTCCTTAACAAGACCCCAGTTCATATCCCAGCCGCCGTTAGCAGCGAACTTGAACTGATAATCAGTGTTGGTGTCGCAATCCTCGAAGGTGATCTCATAAACGCCGGGTTTAACCTCGGTCATCTGGTTGTCAGCAGCATCGGGATCCCAAACAATACCGTTGAGGAAGTTGCCCTGGCCTGCGCCGACAGCAGTGATCTTGGAGATGTTGTATACGGGCGGAACAACGCCGTCGCCGGTTACATTGATTTCGCCTGTCTCGGGATTGTAGGTTACGGTTACGTCGCAGTCAGAGCTGAGCATGAAGTCATAGTTGAGGTCGGTGTTGTCCATGCCGTGCCATACAGCGTTCTCGGGATCGCCGCCTACGAACTGAACGACCTTGACCTGATAGAGAGCGCCTACTGCGGACTCAACATTGGGAACTACAGCGGTGTAGATGCCGTCCTCACCCTTGGTCATAACGTTGGACTCGGGATCGGGGCTCCAGCCGTTAGCTACGAAGTTGGAGGAACCTGCGAGTACGAATACGTCCTCAGCAACGGGCTCGGTAGTGGGCTCAGCTGTTGTGGGCTCAACTGTGGTGGGCTCAGCAGTTGTGGGCTCAACAGTTGTAGGCTCAACAGTTGTGGGCTCTGCGGTGGTGGGTTCTTCCTTGGAAATGGTGATTGTGTAGGTAGCGCCGCCCTTCTTAACGGTATCCCAGTTGGAGATATCGAGCTGGAGGGTTACGTCGCAGGTCTCGTCCTCAGACTCTACGTTGAAGAGGATGTTGTCGGAATTGTACTGAGCGGGGTTAGCCTCGTTGAGCTTAGCCTCGGTCTCCTTAACAAGACCCCAGTTCATATCCCAGCCGCCGTTAGCAGCGAACTTGAACTGATAATCAGTGTTGGTGTCGCAATCCTCGAATTTGATCTCATAAACGCCGGGTTTAACCTCGGTCATCTGGTTGTCAGCAGCGTCGGGATCCCAAACAATACCGTTGAGGAAGTTGCCCTGGCCTGCGCCGACAGCAGTGATCTTGGAGATGTTGTATACGGGCGGAACAACGCCGTCGCCGGTTACATTGATTTCGCCTGTCTCGGGATTGTAGGTTACGGTTACGTCGCAGTCAGAGCTGAGCATGAAGTCATAGTTGAGGTCGGTGTTGTCCATGCCGTGCCATACAGCGTTCTCGGGATCGCCGCCTACGAACTGTACGACCTTGGTCTGATAGAGAGCGCCTTCCTCAGCAACTACATCGGGAACTACAGCAGTGTAAATGCCGTCCTCACCCTTGGTCATAACGTTGGACTCGGGATCGGGGCTCCAGCCGGTGGAAACAAAGTTAGCGGAACCTGCGAGTACGAATACGTCCTCAGCGGGCTTGGGCTCTGTGGTGGGCTCTGCGGTTGTGGGCTCAACGGTTGTAGGCTCAGCAGTGGTGGGCTCTACGGTTGTGGGCTCTACGGTTGTAGGCTCTGCAGTTGTGGGCTCTACGGTTGTGGGCTCAGCAGTGGTGGGCTCTTCCTCGGGGAGACCGAGAACCTTGCGGACTTCCTTGGGGGAAGCGAGCTTCTTGTGCTCAACGTCCATGTTGAGCTTTTCCTTGTCGTAACGGATGAAGTCAACGGGGCAGCCGTTGTCAACGTCGGTCTTGTCGGGGTTAGCCGGCTCGATTGTGCCGCCGTTGATGATGTCAGCGTTGTCCTTCATGTACTGGTCGTAAACTTCCTGAGGAGTAACGCCGAGACTTTCCATAATCTTCTCGTTGCTTTCAAGCTGGAAGTAACCAACGTTAATGAAATTAGTCAGATAATCCTTGAGAGCGTTGGAGAGCATCTGAGCCTTGGGCTGGTTCTCCGGGAACTGACCCGCGGCAAACTTACCTGTGGAGAGGATGTTAGCCTTTGTTACGAGATCGCTGTTGTTCTTCCAGTGAGCAAAGTAGTCTTTCTTTGCGGAGTTAGCAGCATTTTCTCTGGTCTTGATGGGATCGTCAAGTACGACTGTGTCGCCAATGCATCTTGCAGCCATGTTGACGTCAGCAGTCTGGTAGCCGTTGTTGGCTGTGGTGGAGAAGAGTACGCCGTAATCCTTGCCGGCCTCGGTCTCCATGTAGCGGTAGTAGTAGAGCTTTTTCTTCTTGCCGGTCTCAGGATCGATCTCTCCTGAGTAGTGGTTGACATTCATCTCACTGTTGATGTTGTACTGCACCGTCTTGCCTGTGCCTGTCCAGGTGCACTGACCGGGCTTGGTTTCCCAACCGGGATCAAAGAACTCTTTTTCATTGCCGTAAACTGTGTAGGGGTTGCAGTAAACAGGCAATGTGTTGTTGAGCTTGTTGATCTTGACATTACTCCAGTCGCCCCATGTGCCGTCGGGGAACTCAAAGTAAATGATCTGGTCGCCGACAGCCTCACACTCTTCCTTTGTCGGTCTCGGAAGAGCGCTTGCGGTAACGGAGAACGCAGACGCCGCCATTAACGCCGCAAGAACGCCGCTAACGAGCTTGATGGACTTTTTCATTGTGTTTTTCCTCCTTTTAAATTAACTCATATTTCTGAGTAAATACATTATAGCTTAATTTAATCAAATTTACAAGGGTTTTTCATGAAAATTATGACGAAATTTTAATTTTTTGTGAAACGCAAGTGAACAAAACGCTCATATTTTCGGCATTTTGCCCGCCCTCCTGATGAAAGAAAACTCGCACTTGACAAAACACTCCTTATTCTGTAAAATTTATAAGTACATATGCTTATGAAAAGAGGCTATCAATAATGGAAAACACCAAAAAGACCATGGAAAAAATCGTGGCTCTCTGCAAGGGCAGAGGCTTTGTTTACCCCGGCTCCGAGATCTACGGCGGCCTTGCCAATACCTGGGACTACGGCCCTCTGGGTATGGCGCTCAAGAACAACATCAAGGCGGCGTGGCTCAAGAAGTTCGTTCAGGAGAACAAGTACAACGTCGGTCTTGA
>NZ_JAHLQB010000009.1 GCF_018918205.1 Lachnoclostridium sp. MSJ-17
TTTAGCTTTGTCCTGAATCTTTTCATTTAACTGCTGCTTCTGAGCGGAATCCAGTGTCGCTTTGATGTTATTGCGAGGGACGCCCTCTCCGTTAGCCAGCTTCTGCAAATACGGATTCATTGACTTCTGCGGACTCTTAAAAACAGCGGTCTCATTGAGAATGCCCTTTAACAGGCAGTAGCCGCGCCTTTGGTCATTCGCCACGGTTTCCATGTACTTTTCGCTTTCTTCGTTGCCGCTCCACAGACTGTGGTATTTGATGATAGGCAGCACATACTCCGACTTGTTTTCGATGCCGTCCTGCATGACCCACTCGACCTTGTTCATATCGAGCGGCACATTGTCAGCGTAGTTATGAAGATTCGCGTCCTTTACGGTCTCCGCTTCATCGTTGACGGCGCCGTTCAATTCGATGACTACCAGAGCGTTCTTCTGGCGTTCGAGGATATTTTTGAGCGCGCTCTTGTAGCTGAGAATAGAATTCGCCTGCGTCGCGAAAAGGTAGCTCGTCACACCGGCATAATTGTAGGCGTGGCAAGGGGAGAAGTCAGAGTAAACCTCGCTTGCGCCGAGAAAAACAACGTCGAGCGAATCCTTTTCTTCCTCGTAAAAACCGTTGATTCTCTGCTTGTTGTGGTCTGCGCGGACAAGAACAAGCTGCTGCAATACCCCGACGGTAAGAGCAAAGGCAAGCGCAAGGCATATAATTTTTATAAGACGGAGAGCGTTCTTCTTCATGCTTGTATCCTTTGAAAAAAAGCAGGGACGGAAAACGCCCCTGCGAGGTTAGCTATTAAACAGTATAGAAATAGTCGATTTCAGAGACTGTGTCGTTCTCAATGAGGAACTGCAGCGACTTCTTGTTGCCTGCGTCGTAGGAATAGTACACGCCGACAGCCTTGTAATTGTTGCCGTAAGCTTCGGTGACCTTTGAAACGGGGTCGCCGACAGCTACGCCCTTCGATGTGGGAATGCCGGCTTCGCTTACAACGACCTCCATAACGTAATCCTTGCCGTCGAGGGGATATGAGTTGACGACAAAGCCGTTGTAGGAGTAGGTCTTGTCCTCGCCTTCGCCGTGGCAGCTCAGCTGTGAGCTTACTTCGTTAGCCTGACCGATAGCAGTGAGCATATCGTCAATGGGAGTATTCAGCTCGACCTTTGCGCCGTTGTAATTGAAAACAACGTCGCTTTCGGGAATAACTCCCTGCGCCTGAGCGGCTGTTGTAACCTCGGCGGCGGTCGTCGCGGTTTCTGCCTGTGACTGTTCACTCTTGCCGCAGCCCGTGAAAGCGAGTACGGAGCTCAATGCCAAAGCGGCAGCGGTGATTGAAATCAATGTTCTTTTCATAAAAACCTCCAAAGAAATAAAAATTTTCCTTATCGCCCTTATAATACCTCAAATACCGCAAAATAGCAAGCTTTTTCGCCCATTTCGCGGCATTTTCCCCAAAATAAACAAAAACGGTCATTCTAGTGACGGCTCTTACAGCGTTTCAAGCTCCTTTTTTAGGTCAATCAATCTTTGAGCCTGAGCTGTGCAGTCGACCTTCTGTCTCGGTCTGAGCTGCTCGCACATATCACTCGCGAGGTTGTACATGGGAGTGAGGGAGAGGTTCCCGAGCACACCCTTGAGCGCGTGAGCGGCTTCAAAGGCGGCTGAATAATCCTCATTTGAAAGCGAGCTTTGCAGCTTGTCGAAATTCGGATCGGCAAGCGCCATGTCGACGAGCTTCAAATAAAAATCCGTGTTTCCGAAGCAGCGCGAAAGACCCTCGTCGGTGTATGCTCCGAACTGTTTGAGCTTATCTATGTCTTTCATCATAAATCTCCTTTTCTATAAGCGCCGTGATGTTTTCGGGCGGCTTAGGCGGCGAGAAGTAGTAGCCCTGAATGACCTCGCAGCCCATAGCCTTGAGCACGGTGAGCTGTTCCTGTTTTTCAACGCCCTCTGCGACTACAGGCACACCAAGAAAGTCCGAAACGTCAACAACGAGCTTTACGAGCCTGAACGCCGTCTCGTCGGTCAGCATGTTCCTGATAAAATACATGTCGAGCTTAATGGCGTCGATAGGAATGGAGGTAAGCATATTAAGCGACGAGTATCCCGAGCCAAAGTCGTCCATTTCGATTTTAAATCCCTTTTCTCTGAGATCGTTTACGATTTCAACAAACCTCGCGCTGTCCTCACTGCAGGCGGATTCGGTGATTTCGAGCAGCAGGGAGTCACGGGTTATGCCGTGTCTGTCGATAATGCCCGTGAGCTTCTGACTGAGCAGAGGGTCAAAGGCGTCTACCCTTGAAACGTTTACTGAGACGGGCAGCGTAAACTCCATTTCGTCCTGCCACTGCTTTACCTGAGCTGCCGCCTTGTCCCACACAAATTCGTCGAGCTGCCTGATCAGACCGTTTTTCTCAAAGAGCGGGATGAACTGTCCGGGGCTGATGAATCCAAACTCCGGGTGAGTCCACCTCACCAGAGCCTCGGCGCTCGACAGTTTGGGGACATCGCTTTCGATGTTGTACTTCGGCTGGAAATAAACCTTGAACTCGCCGTTTTCAAGTGATCGGGAAAAGTCAGAGATGAGCCGCTCGTCAAACAGCTCCTTCTCATGCATATCGTTGTCGTAAACCTCTGTATGAGCGCCGAACCCTCCTCTGAGTCTGTCACAGGCGGTTTTCGCGCGTCTGTAGCAGCTCTCAACGTCCTGTCCGCATTCGATATTCTTGTAAACTCCGGCTCTGATTCTCACGCTTTTAGCGCCTGTGCGGGCTTCGATCTCCCTTTGTATATCAACAAGAGCTTCCTCGTAGTTATCCCTGTGAACACAGAACACATAGAACGAGTCTGCCTCGGTTCTGCATGCGATACCTTTGTCGCCAACAAGCCGTTCCGATATCAGCCCGGCGGTTTCCCTTAGCATGCGGTCGCCCTCGGGTCTGCCGAAAAGCTCGTTTACAAGGTGGAAACGGTCGAGATTAATGACAACGGCGTCCATATTGCACTCGATATTCGGAAGCATTCTGTTTATGTACGCAAAGAAATATCCGCGTGTATAGAGGTTGGTCAGATCGTCGCGCTCAGTGGAGCTAATTATCGTGCGGCTCTCACTGAGGGTAATGATCCTATCGCACCGTGCGAGAATAACCTCGGGCATGTCATAGGGCTCTGTAATGAAATCCGCGGCGCCCATTCTGATGCTCTTTACCTCGGCTGATTTCTCCGAGGTCATAACGATGATCGGCACATTTTTGAGCTGTTCATCGTGAGCACACCGCTCAATCACCCCAAAACCGTCGAGCACGGGCATGAGCAAATCGAGCAGCAGCAGGGAATAGGAGCCCTGCCTGAGCATATTAAGCGCTTCCTCGCCGTTGCAGGCACAGTCGACATCATAGTCGCGCGAGAGTATCATCTTGAGCATCTCACGGTTAATGACCTCGTCGTCGGTGACAAGCACCTTCCGTCTTATTTCGGTTGATTCAATAAACTTTTCCATAATTATCTCCGTCTACCCCTACACATACTTCCTAATTATTTCAACAAGAGCATCCGGCTTGAACGGCTTTGCCAAATGGTCATTCATGCCAGCTTCCGCCGCATCGCGTTTGTCCTGCTCGAATGTATTTGCTGTGCAGGCAATGACCGGCACCTCGGATTTTTTCCGCCGAGCTTCCTGATTTCCCTTGTCGCGTCATAGCCGTTTAGCAGCGGCATTCCTATGTCCATCAGCACAGCTCCGAAGTAGCCTGCGTCATGGTTAATAGCAGCGTCAAGCGCTTCCTGGCCGTTCTGCGCGAACTCGCACTCAAAGCCCGAGGACGTGAGTATAATTCCCGCTATCTCGCGGTTTATCGGGTTATCGTCGACGACGAGTATCATGCCGCCGCTTGTTTCCCTGATCTCCTCGGTATCCTGAGTGAGCTCTTTTATCTCGTCCTCATTGGCAACGGGAAAGCTCAGTATAACGGTAAATGTGCTGCCTTTGCCTTCCTCGCTCTCGACCTCGATCGTGCCGCCCATGAGCTCTGTGAGACTCTTTGTGATTGCCATGCCGAGACCCGTACCCTGAATGCCTTCGACGGTGCGGCTTCTTTCTCTCTCGTAGGCTTCAAAAACGTGCCTGCAAAACTCCTCGCTCATACCTATACCCGTATCGGCGACGGTGAGCACAAACGACGCCTTGTCACCGCCTTCAGTCTGTCTGAGCTCAATGTCTACGCTTCCTCCCTCAAGGGTATACTTGACGGCGTTTGAAATCAGGTTTAGCAGTATCCTGTTGAGCCTTATCTTATCGCAGAGCACGTACCTGTTTTCTATATTGACACAAGACGCGCTCAGCCTCAGTTTTTTATCCGACGCCTGCACCGCGAACATGCTTTTTGCTTCATCGACGAGGGCACAAATGTCCGCAGGCTCGATATTCAGCTCGACCTTTCCGCTTTCGATACGGCTCATATCGAGAATATCGTTGATAAGTGAGAGCAAGTGGTTTCCGCTGCTTTGTATTTTCAGAAGATAATCACGAATGTTATCGGGCAGATTCTCCTCCTTGAGCGCTATGGCAGTGTAACCTGTCACGGCGTTCATAGGTGTGCGCAGGTCGTGGCTCATGTTCGACAGGAACACGCTTTTCGCCATGCTGTTCTCCTCGGCGAGGAGCCTTTCCGCTTCAATGACCCTTTCACGCTTTTTGATTACAGAGAAAATACTGAACACCACTGCGACGGTTACAACGATAAGCAGAGCCTGAACCAGCACGTTCGACCTGACAAGCTCCCCGAAGGACGTGATCCTCTGGGTTATATATTCACCCGATTCGGCTACATAGCTGTTGTCCGGCGAAAGCCCCGCCTTCACAGCCTGATTAGACTGCATGTTTGTAATGTCTCGAGCAATACTCGCCGCTTCGCCGACAGTCGTCTGGAATATCCACACGACCGAAAGCAGGAGAATGAGGAATATCAGAATTACCCACACGACCTCGCTTTTGCCGAAGCTGCGCGTCTTGTCGCGTTCCAAAAGCACTCTGAACACGCCTATGCCGAGCACGCACCAGATGATAAGTATCAGGAACGACTCCGCAGCGAGGGGGCTTTTACCCGAAAAGAACGAGGGCAGAAGGTAGAAGGCGAGAAATACGACGGAAACCGCCGTACCGAGCAGGCCCGGAACCATCATGCGCCTGTTTTTCTCATGTTTGCCTACAGCGACGGAGCAAATTGAGATGTAGGCGTACACAATCGATGCGCCTATAGTCGTTACGTCGACGATCCATCCGATAGCCGTCCTTCCGAGAAATGGCATAAACAGCGACACACCGCCGATAAACGAGCCGAGACTTCCCGCATTCGGTAAAAAGACGGTGCCGGGCATAACGAAAGCGCCCCAGCCGACAGAACATCCGAATGCGAGAGCCCAAGCAGCGAGCAGTGACAAGTGAGGAGAATCGAGAGAGTTGCCTCCTTTATCAGACAGTTTTTCCATAAATGACCCCTCTTTATACAATCTATTACATATTATAATATAAATTTCCGAAAAAGGCAATGACATTTTGCTGATTTTTATAAATTGTATGGACAAAATTACGCTTTTTTGGTATATTATTAAGTAGGTAGTTTGTTGGTTGGCGATTGAGAAGTCAGGCTGCCAACTCCAAGGAGGTAATCATATGAACCACGACGAAATTATTCGCTGCCATTTCGTTTTCAGGGGCAGGGTACAGGGCGTAGGCTTCCGCTACGTCTCGCAGTTCGCCGCAAACGAGTACGGAGCGACGGGCTGGGTCAGAAATGAGTACGACGGTTCGGTAAGCATGGAGCTGCAGGGCTCACGCACCCAAATCGAGCAGGTGCTGCTGACTCTGCAGAACAGCCGTTACATAGAAATAAGAGACATCAGCCGCACACAAATCCCTACGGAATCTAAGGAAAAGAAGTTCAGGGTAAGGTATTAGGATTCGGAGTAACTGTTATTTCGATCTTGTCAGGAAATCATCTATACGCTTCTGCCGTTGCCCGGGGGATTATATCGCAAAACTTGTAAATGTGAATATAAAAAAACAAACCGCATGGAATTGCTCAAAAATGGCTTTCCCATGCGGTTTTTGCTTGGAGCTAATGAGGTGTGTTCGATGTTGCGTTAAGTTTCTTCTCGCTTGAAGGGTTCATTGCCTTTCCTCAGCTTTTGGAACATAGTCCATCACAAAGGCTCCTTTGCCGCGTACGCTTGCGATTACTGCAACGGCATTTCTTATCGGCAGTGTTGTTTTTATCGCGACACAGGCTTATTCTGACGTCCTGCGGGCGGTAGTGGGTTAGGTATTCTATAGCTGTCTGCCTTTTACCGAATGTTACGCCGCTGACCTTGGTGAGCAGTTGGGGCATCTTCACAAGTGCCCGGGCTTTTGACACGGCGTTAGCCCGGTTATATCCCTGTTTTACAAGGCGGTTCGCGATGGTCATAACCTTTGAGTGTCTTGTATATCTGTCGGTCATTGTGAGCAGCTCCCTTCCTTTGCTCTATCTCTATTATACTACTTGTGTACGTATATTTCAACTGACATTTTAGCCAAACTTGCACACGTATATTTGTATAATATTATACTTGCACACGTAATCTGAATATGATATAATATATTATAGAAAGGGGATGATAAAATGCCTGCTATATGTATTTTTTACGGTATCATTATTAGAATGTATAACGAGAAAGGCGGCAAGCATCACAAACCACACATTCACGCTGAATATCAAGGTAAAGAAATTGTGATTGCGCTTGATGGGGATATTCTTGAGGATAGTGATAAATTTCCTAAAAATAAGCTCAAACTGATTGACGCATGGATGGAAATTCATCGTGAAGATCTGGAAGCAAACTGGCAATTGCTTTCGGAAGGTCAGAAGTTTTTCAAAATCCCGCCACTTCAATAATGCAAAGAAGCCCGCACAATCGTGTGGGCAATCTGCGCATATTTTTTTATTAAGGAGCTGATAAAATGCTGCAGCCAAAGGTAACAAAAGTTTTGCCGCTGCCTGATTACAGGCTTTTGGTGGAATATGCTACAGGAGAACGCAAAATTTTTGACGTAAAGCCGTATATCACAGGCGATTGGTACGGCGAATTAGCAGATGTTGATACATTTAACACTGTTCACCCCTGCGGAACTACCGTAGAATGGGAAGACGGGCAGGATATTGCTCCGCATGAGCTGTATGAATTATCCGTGCCTGTAGGGGGTGTTTAAATGGCAGATTCACATGGAACCGCCCAGACTCGCGCAAAAAACAAGTATAATGCGAAAGCATATGACCGCATTGCTCTTCAAGTAAAAAAAGGACGAAAAGAGACGCTTAAAGCTCATGCCGAACAACACGGCGAAAGTCTGAACGGCTTTATTAACCGCGCTATTGACGAGGCAATGGAACGCGACAACAGCAACGTATAAACTTTACAATAATCACTGAACAGCAAAAGCAATTTATTAAACAGGGGCAAGCTGTAACCGGATACAGTAACTGGATGGTCAACGGCAACATATCCGAAGGTAAGCGAATGGTTAAGGATATGCAAAAGCTACTCCTGAGAGCCTTTAATTCCGAGTGCGATGAACTCATCGATAAAGTAAAATACAATAATTTTGATTTAGCAAACAAACGTATGGTAAAATCCTGTGAAGCTATTTCAAAATTAGGCAGGATCATGGGCGTCGCAATTACAAATCAATATTTTTCTTTGAAGCGTGAAGAGCTCTGCCTTGCTCTTGAATACCGGCAAAAGAAACAAATGGAAAAAGAAGAGCAAAAGGAAATCCGGGCACGCCTGCGCGAGGAAGCGAAGCTGCAAGAGGAAATAAAGGAAGCGCGAAAGAAAATCCAAAAAGAACGTACTCATTATCAAAATGCCTTAAATGCTATTGACAATCAGCTCGCCACAGCCAATAAAGCCAATGCAGAAATATTGCTTGAAAAACGGCAGGAGATTGTCAATAAACTCGTAGACATTGATAAATCCATGAAGATTATTGATTATCGTGAAGCAAATGTCAGGGCAGGATACGTATATGTTATTTCAAATATAGGTTCTTTTGGTGAAAACATTTACAAAATAGGCATGACAAGACGATTAGAACCTATGGATCGTATTTATGAGCTCAGCGTAGCCTCTGTACCGTTTAACTTTGATGTTCATGCAATGATATTTTCAGATGATGCACCGGCGCTCGAAGCGGCATTGCACAGGGCTTTTGAGAGTCGTAAACTTAATATGGTCAATACGCGCCGTGAATTTTTCAATGTTACGCTTGACGAGATAGAAGCCGAGGTCAAGAAGAATTTTGATAAAACCGTTGAATTTACACGTTTTGCTCCTGCCGAACAGTACAGAGAATCCCTAAAGATTAAAGAAAATATAAAGTAACAGTTCCCATACGTGCCTATATTTGGCGTGTATGGGACTTTTCCCTTTAGTACATGGGATATTGCTTCATCATAATATTTGCAATTTGGGGGGGCTTACGGCGCTGTAATTATGCTTTTGAAGCCAATAATAAACAAAGTTGCAGCGGCAAAGATGTTGAATACACACGCGATTCAATCAGCAGATGCAAAAGCAGCTGACGCGCTTAACGCTCGCCTTCGAATCCCCTCAACCGCACGGGTAAAATAAATAGGCGACACAGTCTTTAGACTGCATCGCCTATTTATGGAGCTAATGAGGGGATTCGAACCCCTGACCTACTGATTACGAATCAGTTGCGCTACCGGCTGCGCCACATTAGCGTTCAAAACATATCTATTATACACCACTTCATAATAAATTTCAAGATGAATTTTAAATTAATTTTTCAAAAATTTTTGTGAAATGTTTTCACAATTGTGGAAGCCGTCTCTGAAATGGTTTATAATATAATCAAATGGGGTGGAAAGTATGTCAAAGAGGTCAGATAACTGCTCAACTGATTATTTCAGCGCTAATCTTATCAAGTACCGCAAGCGCATGGGCTATACGCAGAAACAGCTCGCTGAGATTCTCGGGATAAACCGCACTACCTATACCAAATACGAGACGGGTGTATGCGAGCCGAGCGTCGGTATGATTCTCGCTATCGTTGACGCTTTGGAAATCGACGTTAACACCTTGTTTTACGACGGCAGACCGCTCAAAAACGTCGGCGACTGCTTTATGTACGCCACGGGTGACGAGCGTGCGCTGCTGCTATCTCTCAGAGACGCAGACCCTAACGAGCGTCAGAAGGCTCTCAGGGGTGTGAACAAAATAATTAGCAAGTCCGTTAACAAGCCGGACGGCGGCGAAAAAAAATAATTTTTGTCTTTACAACCGCCGATTTTTATGTTACAATAATGAAGTTGACCTGCGCCACGGATTTAGGGTTAAGCCGCAAAGCGGAATTTCACAGCCTTCTTCTGAGACGCTGGTGACAAATATATTTAAAAGGTGGAATACACATGCTTAAAGAAGAAAAGCAGGCTATCATGGCTGAGTACGCTCTCCACGAGGGCGACACAGGTTCTCCCGAGGTTCAGATCGCACTTCTTACAAGAAGAATCAACGACCTCACCGAGCACCTCAAGATCCACAAGAAGGATCACCACAGCAGACGCGGCCTTCTGATGATGGTTGGTCAGAGAAGAAGTCTTCTCGGCTACCTCAAGAAGGTTGACATCGAGAGATACCGTTCTATCATTTCAAGACTCGGCATCCGTAAGTAAGTTTGCAGCAAAAAGGGCAAGCGGGTTTTACCCGTTTGCCCTACATTCAAATAACGGGATTTCTATACTTTTTTTAGCGGTAATATAAGTCCACTGATTGCGGCGGGTTTATATTATTGCTAAAGCAGTGTAAAATCCCGTTGGAAATTATTTCAGAAAGGATTTTAGAATGAACAGCTTTATGACATTTGACAAGTACCGCGTTTTCGAAACCGAGTTCGCGGGCAGACCCCTCAAGGTCGAAACAGGCAAGATGACCCAGCTCGCTAACGGCGCGTGTCTCGTAACCTACGGCGACACCGTAGTTCACTGTGCGGTCACCGCTTCTCCCAAGCCCAGAGAGGGCGTGGATTTCTTCCCGCTCTCAGTCGATTACGAGGAAAAACTCTACTCCGTCGGCAGAATTCCCGGCTCGTATCTCAAGAGAGAGGGCAGACCCTCGGAGCATGCTATCCTCACAAGCCGCGTTATCGACCGTCCTATCCGTCCTCTTTTTGACAAGAGCATGCGCAACGACGTTTCAATCGTCTGCACCGTTATGAGCGTTGACCCCGACTGCCAGCCCGAAATCGTAGCTATGATAGGCGCGTCGATTGCTATCTCTATCTCCGACGTTCCGTGGAACGGTCCCATTTCAGGATGTTCCGTCGGCATGGTTGACGGCGAGTATGTCATCAACCCCAATGAGGAGCAGAGAAAGGTTTCCCGCATGTCCACCACCGTCGCTTCCACAAGCGAGAGAATCGCCATGATCGAAGCCGGCGCTGACTGCGTTACCGACGATGAAATGTACAACGCTATCATGTTCGGTCACGAGGCTAACCAGAAGATCATCAGCTTTATCAATGATATCAAGAACGAAATCGGCAAGCCTAAGTTTGAGTTTGTCAGCCTTGAGCCCGATCACGATATGTTCGAGGCTGTAAAGGCATTCGCCGAGGAGGACGTAAAAATCGCCCTCGATACAGACGACAAGACCGTCCGCGACGAGCGTCTCAAGCCCATTTATGAGGCTGTACACGAGAAGTTCGACGAGATCTATCCCGAGCAGGAGGCTCTTATTGACGAGTGTCTGTACAAGACCCAGAAGTTCATCGTCCGCCGCTGGCTCCTCGACGAGCAGAAGCGCGTTGACGGCAGAGGCATGAACGATATCCGTCCTCTCGCAAGCGAGGTAGGCGTACTTCCCAGAGTTCACGGCTCTGGTATGTTCACCAGAGGTCAGACTCAGGTTCTCACCGTAGCCACACTCGGCACTGTCGGCGACAAGCAGCTCCTCGACGGAATCGACGGCGAAACCGAAAAGAGATATATCCATCACTACAACTTCCCGAGCTACTCAGTTGGCGAGACAAAGCCCAGCCGCGGCCCCGGCAGACGTGAAATCGGCCACGGCGCCCTCGCTGAAAGAGCTTTGCTTCCCGTAATTCCCTCCGTTGAGGATTTCCCGTATTCGCTCAGACTCGTTTCCGAGGTTCTTTCCTCGAACGGCTCAACCTCTCAGGGCTCTGTCTGCGGCTCGACCCTCGCTCTCATGGACGCGGGCGTTCCGATCAAGGCTC
>NZ_JAHLQB010000090.1 GCF_018918205.1 Lachnoclostridium sp. MSJ-17
AACAGAACACTATGAAGATGCCAGACAACTTTTGCTGAAGTTAGATGAAGTAAGTGAAAAAACAAAAATTTTAAAATGTCAGCTCAGAATATGTTGTACATGGATAGAATATTATGAAGCAACGAGAAACAAGGAGTTGCTTCATGTATATTATAAAAAATATTTCGAAATTAAGCAGAAATTGAACAGAGAGCTGAATGAGGCAATCATAACAGCAATAGATAACAGGCGTAAACTAGAAGATGAGCGGGAATTCAACGAGCAGTTAAATGAAAATAACAGAGAACTGGTCAAAGAGAGTGAGATTGATGAATTGACAGGCATCAACAACAGATATGGATTGCGTAGACATTTTGAAAAACTGTTTGAAAAGGCAGTCGTACATAATGACAGGATATGTATGGCTATTTTTGATATAGATTATTTTAAAGTATATAATGACAAGTATGGTCATCTTTATGGTGATGAATGTCTGAAAAAAATAGCACATATTATAAAAACAACTGCAAATGACGATTATTTTGTCGCAAGATATGGTGGAGATGAATTTTTGATCATGGGGATGGGCAAAACGGATGAAGAGATAAAACAATTCTCAGATAAGCTGTTTATGAATATCAAAGAAGCGAATATCAGCTTTGCGGATCATCCGGATTCAGACAGAGTGACTATTTCATTGGGGGCTGTCAATTCTTTTGCCGAGAAAGAAAGTGATATTTCTGACTTTATACATAGTGCAGATAATGTACTTTATAAAGTGAAAGAACAGGGGAAAAATAATTATTTGATCGCATCAGTAAAGTAAATCTTAAATTGAATATAAATAATATTTGAAAAAAATGTAACTTTTTGTTGACAGCTATATATAGTAGTGATATTATAGCAAATGTCGCTGATAACTACAGCGGAAATACATAAGAAAATTTAAGATTTTGCAAAAATCTTAAAAGTTATGTAAAATAGTGCTTGACAAAGAATGGCAGACATGATAATCTATTAAAGCTGTCGCAAATGAGACAAGCAAACAGAACCTTGATAAATAAACAGTAATGCAACCCTGAAAATTCTATTGAGAAAACAGTTTCAGAAATGAAGCGATAGGATTGTTCAGAGAACAAAAACCTTTAATAAAAAGTAAACAGCGCAAATCGGAGATTTGCACATGAGAACTTCGTTCTCAGCAGATCAAAGAGATGTGCCGGATAAGCCAGTTTTAACTGGTGCGAGAATCAAACATTTAAACATGAGAGTTTGATCCTGGCTCAGGATGAACGCTGGCGGCGTGCTTAACACATGCAAGTCGAACGGACTTTACATGAAACCTAGTGATTGTAAAGTTAGTGGCGGACGGGTGAGTAACGCGTGAATAACCTGCCTTGTACTGGGGGACAACAGTTGGAAACGGCTGCTAATACCGCATAAGCGCACAGTTCCGCATGGAACAGTGTGAAAAACTGAGGTGGTACAAGATGGATTCGCGTCTGATTAGCCAGTTGGCGGGGTAACGGCCCACCAAAGCGACGATCAGTAGCCGGCCTGAGAGGGTGAACGGCCACATTGGGACTGAGACACGGCCCAAACTCCTACGGGAGGCAGCAGTGGGGAATATTGCACAATGGGGGAAACCCTGATGCAGCGACGCCGCGTGAGTGAAGAAGTTATTCGTAACGTAAAGCTCTATCAGCAGGAAAGATCATGACGGTACCTGACTAAGAAGCCCCGGCTAACTACGTGCCAGCAGCCGCGGTAATACGTAGGGGGCAAGCGTTATCCGGATTTACTGGGTGTAAAGGGAGCGTAGACGGCAGAGCAAGTCTGATGTGAAAGCCCGGGGCCCAACCTCGGAACTGCATTGGAAACTGTTCAGCTCGAGTGCAGGAGAGGTAAGCGGAATTCCTAGTGTAGCGGTGAAATGCGTAGATATTAGGAGGAACACCAGTGGCGAAGGCGGCTTACTGGACTGTAACTGACGTTGAGGCTCGAAAGCGTGGGGAGCAAACAGGATTAGATACCCTGGTAGTCCACGCCGTAAACGATGATTACTAGGTGTCGGGGGACCAAGGTCCTTCGGTGCCGCCGCAAACGCAATAAGTAATCCACCTGGGGAGTACGTTCGCAAGAATGAAACTCAAAGGAATTGACGGGGACCCGCACAAGCGGTGGAGCATGTGGTTTAATTCGAAGCAACGCGAAGAACCTTACCTGGTCTTGACATCCCGATGACCGCTCTGTAATGAGAGTTTTTCTTCGGAACATCGGAGACAGGTGGTGCATGGTTGTCGTCAGCTCGTGTCGTGAGATGTTGGGTTAAGTCCCGCAACGAGCGCAACCCCTATCTTCAGTAGCCAGCATTTAAGGTGGGCACTCTGGAGAGACTGCCCGGGATAACCGGGAGGAAGGCGGGGATGACGTCAAATCATCATGCCCCTTATGACCAGGGCTACACACGTGCTACAATGGCGTAAACAAAGGGAAGCGAGCCCGTGAGGGGGAGCAAATCCCAAAAATAACGTCCCAGTTCGGACTGTAGTCTGCAACCCGACTACACGAAGCTGGAATCGCTAGTAATCGCGAATCAGAATGTCGCGGTGAATACGTTCCCGGGTCTTGTACACACCGCCCGTCACACCATGGGAGTCGGAAATGCCCGAAGTCAGTGACCCAACCGTAAGGAGGGAGCTGCCGAAGGTGGAGCCGGTAACTGGGGTGAAGTCGTAACAAGGTAGCCGTATCGGAAGGTGCGGCTGGATCACCTCCTTTCTAAGGAAAAGAATTAGTAAGGGTTACATTACTGTTGATTTATCAAGTTGAGAGCTGAGTGCGCAGATTAACGGATGGATGGGACGCAAGTTTACCTGCAGGGACGGACAGACGGGAAGATGCATAAGAAGCCGGTTGTTATGAAATAAATGCGAAGCGTTTATGAATGAGAAACGGCGGCACGAAGCGAAAGATAAATCGAAAATATTCTGGTGGCGATGCGCTTAGGGGACACACCCGTTCCCATCCCGAACACGATGGTTAAGACCTAAGCGGCCGATGGTACTCCGCTGGAGACGGCGTGGGAGAGCAGGTGGCTGCCAGATTATCCTATGGGGGTGTAGCTCAGTTGGGAGAGCACCTGCCTTGCAAGCAGGGGGTCAAGAGTTCGAATCTCTCCATCTCCACGTTAGCCATGAGCAATGCTCAGATGAAAGGGCTGACACAGAGCAAGTTTACTTGCGGATGTGGCAGAACTTACAACTGGATAGTGCGAAGCACGTGACGAAATGATCGCGAAGCGATTATGAGTCCGCATTGCGTAGATTGCTAAATTACATCTGTAAGTGCTGGTATGCCAAATCGAAGATTTGTCATCCCGCAGCTTCGCTGATTATGCAGCCACACAAATTTATGCTTATATGTGTGAGCACATGCGCATAAATTCATGTGTCAGCGCACTTACTCAATAACCGGGGCTTATAGCTCAGCCGGTTAGAGCGCACGCCTGATAAGCGTGAGGTCGGTGGTTCGAGTCCACTTAAGCCCATTGGACAGTATCAAGGCTGTCCATATGTGTTCCTTGAAAACCGAATACAGAAAATCAATCTAATCTTAAATATTCTATTAATAGAAGTTAAGACATCCGAGGTAACCAAACAACTGAATATCAGTTATGGTTATATAATGCAAGCTCAGAGGAATGCAGATTTGAGGGAAGATGCGATGAATGTTTACATTCAGGAGCATATTTCATCAAATGTATATGGCGAGAGCCATATATGAGCAAAAGGAAAGCCCGAGAGGGCGGTTTTGCGAATGACTCTGAGGACAAAAAAAGAGAACAAAGTATCTTAAGTAAAGTGCCCGAGTATGCAACGCTATGCATATGAAGGTTAAGCGAAGAAGAGCGCAGGGCGGATGCCTTGGCACTGAGAGCCGATGAAAGACGTGATAAGCTGCGAAAAGCCATGGGGAGGTGCAAATGACCATTGATCCATGGATATCTGAATGGGGAAACCTGCATGAGCATACCTCATGCGACCTGTACTGAATCCATAGGTGCAGGCCGGGAACCCGGTGAACTGAAACATCTAAGTAGCCGGAGGAAGAGAAAGAAAACATTCGATTTCCAAAGTAGCGGCGAGCGAAATGGAAAGAGCCCAAACCGATGTGCGTGCATGTCGGGGTTCGGACTGCATAAATGATCCAAGATCCTAGCAGAACGGTACTGGAAAGACCGGCAATAAAGGGTGAAAGCCCCGTAAGCGAAAGGAAAAGGGACATGGCAGTATCCAGAGTACTACGAGACACGAGAAACCTTGTAGGAAAGAGCGGGGACCACCCCGTAAGGCTAAATACTACTCAGTGACCGATAGAGCATAGTACTGTGAAGGAAAGGTGAAAAGGACCCCGGGAGGGGAGTGAAAGAGAACCTGAAACCCTGTGTTTACAAGCTGTGGAAGTACTTTATATGTACAACCGCGTACTTTTTGTAGAACGGTCCGGCGAGCTGCGGATGCTGGCGAGGTTAAGCACTGAAGGTGCGGAGCCGAAGGGAAACCATGTCTGAACAGGGCGTTAAGTCAGTATACGCAGACCCGAAACCGGGTGATCTATCCATGTCCAGGATGAAGTTGCCGTAAAAGGCAGTGGAGGTCCGAACGCACATCCGTTGAAAAGGGTGGCGATGAGGTGTGGATAGGGGAGAAATTCCAATCGAACCCGGAGATAGCTGGTTCTCCTCGAAATAGCTTTAGGGCTAGCCTCGTGAGAGTCAGGCGGAGGTAGAGCACTGAATACCCGAGGGGGCGTCAAAGCTTACCAAAGGTTATCAAACTCCGAATGCCGCGCTGATGCTTCACGGGAGTCAGACTACACGAGATAAGTTGGGTGGTCAAAAGGGAAACAGCCCAGACCTGCAGCTAAGGTCCCAAAGTGCGTGTTAAGTGGAAAAGGATGTGGGATTTCGAAGACAACCAGGATGTTGGCTCAGAAGCAGCCACACATTCAAAGAGTGCGTAATAGCTCACTGGTCGAGAGGTCCTGCGCCGAAAATGTCCGGGGCTCAAACACGCCACCGAAGCTCAGGAATGTATTTATACATTGGTAGAGGAGCATTGTTAGTGCATCGAAGCTGTACCGGTAAGGAGCAGTGGAGCGCTAAGAAGAGAGAATGCCGGAATGAGTAGCGAGAAAGAGGTGGGAATCCTCTTGGCCGAATATCCAAGGATTCCGGGGTAAAGCTGATCTGCCCCGGGTAAGTCGGGACCTAAGGCGAGGCAGAAATGCGTAGCCGATGGACAGCAGGTGGAGATTCCTGCACTGCCATATATCAGAAATGTGGGGACGCATCAGGAAAGTGTGAGCCGGGAAAGGAAAGACCGGTGCAAGCGAAGGAAGGGACATGCAGGCAAATCCGCATGTCAACCCGAGAGCGTTACGCGGAGCGAAGAATAGTAGCGAAGCACACGGACAGGGTGCCGAGAAAAGCCGCTATTGTGTATATGGTACCCGTACCGTAAACCGACACAGGTGGATGAGGAGAGAATCCTAAGGCCGGCGGGAGAAGCATTGTTAAGGAACTCGGCAAAATGGCCCCGTAACTTAGGGATAAGGGGTGCCACAGTGATGTGGCCGCAGAGAATAGGCTCAAGCAACTGTTTAGCAAAAACACAGGTCTATGCGAAACCGAGAGGTGAGGTATATGGGCTGACGCCTGCCCGGTGCTGGAAGGTTAAGAGGAGAGGTCAGGAAACGAAGCCTTGAATTGAAGCCCCAGTAAACGGCGGCCGTAACTATAACGGTCCTAAGGTAGCGAAATTCCTTGTCGGGTAAGTTCCGACCCGCACGAAAGGCGTAATGATTTGAGCGCTGTCTCGACAATGCACCCGGTGAAATTGAAGTACCAGTGAAGATGCTGGTTACCCGCGCCAGGACGGAAAGACCCCATGGAGCTTTACTCCAGCTTGATACTGGGATCCGGTGTCCAATGTACAGGATAGGTGGGAGGCAATGAGCCATGAACGCAAGTTTATGGGGAGCCGCTGTTGGGATACCACCCTTTGGGTACTGGATTTCTAACCTGCGCCCGTGACCCGGGCGGGGGACAATGTCTGGCGGGGAGTTTGACTGGGGCGGTCGCCTCCGAAAGGGTATCGGAGGCGCTCAAAGGTTCACTCAGAATGGTCGGAAACCATTCGGAGAGCGCAAAGGCAGAAGTGAGCCTGACTGTGACACCGACGGGTGGAACAGGTACGAAAGTAGGACTTAGTGATCCGGTGGTATAAAGTGGGATTGCCATCGCTCAACGGATAAAAGCTACCCTGGGGATAACAGGCTGATCACTCCCAAGAGTTCACATCGACGGAGTGGTTTGGCACCTCGATGTCGGCTCATCGCATCCTGGGGCTGTAGCAGGTCCCAAGGGTTGGGCTGTTCGCCCATTAAAGCGGTACGCGAGCTGGGTTCAGAACGTCGTGAGACAGTTCGGTCCCTATCCGGCGCGGGCGGAGGATATCAGAGAGGAGCTGTCCTTAGTACGAGAGGACCGGGATGGACGGACCGCTGGTGCATCTGTTGGATACCAGATCCATGGCAGAGTAGCCAAGTCCGGCAGGGATAAACGCTGAAGGCATCTAAGCGTGAAGCCCCCCTCAGGATGAGATATCCCATTCTTAGAGAATGTAAGACCCCTTAGAGACTATGAGGTAGATAGGGCATGGGTGTAAGTGCAGAGATGCACTGAGCTGAATGTCACTAATAGGTCGAGGGCTTATCCGAAAAGGCACAGGAAAGAGATACAATGGATGAAGATAGTTTTCAGTATTCGGTTTTGAGGGAACACAAACAGATATGGCCTAGTGGCTCAGTTGGTTAGAGCGCCGCCCTGTCACGGCGGAGGTCACGGGTTCGAGTCCCGTCTGGGTCGTTAATTCTTTTTAAGAATGACGATAATAAACTTTTGTTTGTTTGGGATCTTAGCTCAGCTGGGAGAGCATCTGCCTTACAAGCAGAGGGTCACAGGTTCGAGCCCTGTAGGTCCCATTTTTATTTTCAAATATTGCGTATTAATAGTACGCCGATGTGGCTCAATTGGCAGAGCAGCTGATTTGTAATCAGCAGGTTATCGGTTCGAGTCCGATCATCGGCTTTATGGATGGATTCCCGAGTGGCCAAAGGGGACAGACTGTAAATCTGCTGCAAATTGCTTCGGTGGTTCGAATCCACCTCCATCCATTAGGTATTGCATAACAGCCAATACCTTTTTATTTTTCATATGCCGGCGTGGCGGAACTGGCAGACGCCCGGGACTTAAAATCCCGTGGGTAGCGATACCCGTACCGGTTCGATTCCGGTCGCCGGCATGACTTTTTAGAGAGGAACTGTAGAGATACAGTTCCTTTTTGTGTAGTTTTAGTGTAACTTTTGGCATTTGAGGTACGAGTTTTTACATTTGGCTTGCTTTTCCAATACAGATTGCTATAATGCCCTTTACAAACGTTTGTAATATTACAGGAAAAGAACATGATAGATGAATAAAGTGAAATTTACTCCAGAGTTGGAACGAGCAACTGGTGAAATTGAGTATAACATGACGAATGACTATATGTTTCGTGCATTATTTCAAAAGAATAACAGGGCATTAAAAGGTTTACTGAGTTCCTTATTACATATGCAGCCGGATGAAATCTTATCGGTGGAAATAACGAATCCTATTGTGATAGGAGAAGCAATTCAGGATATCTAAGCCGTATGTATAATAATTTACAGAAAGGAGACCAGTATATTGACACGAAACCTGCAATTCATATTGGAATTCTGAATTTCCCGCCATTTGAGGAACAGCCTATTTTTTATTCAAAAAATTTGTTAATGGATGTAGTGCAGCACAGGATATACAGTAGCAAGTTTGCAGTGAATGTGTTAGACTTATCACATATAGAACTGGCAACCCAGGAGGACAAGAACTGGAACCTGGATTTCTGGGCGAGACTGTTTAAGGCGAAGACTTGGGAGGAAATGAAAATGATTGCAAAAGACAATGAATATTTTACAGAAGCTTCCAATACATTATGTGATTTATACGCCGATTTCAACGTGCGTGAAAGATGCAGAGACCGGGAGGACTATGAGCTGGAACAGAAATATCTGCATGATACGATAGCACAGCAGGAGAGTATGCTTGCACAGAAAGATGATACAATAGCACAACAACAAAGTATGCTTGCACAAAAGGATGATCTGTTGATACAACAAGAGAATATATTAGCACAACAGACAGAGGAACTTGCAGAAATGAAAAGAAAAATACAGGAGCTTACCCAGGAGCTTGAATCAAAATAAGTTATAAAAAATGGGGGATTCTATGTCGAGAACGTTATGTTACGTTATAATTGGCTATTTATCGGGCAGTATACTATATGCCAGGGTATTTGAGAAGCTTTTTCATAAGGAAAATATGATAGAAGGCAGTAAGGACAGGAATCCCGGAACTGCGAATGCTTTTATGCGTGGTGGTTTCTGGTGCGGAATTCTTACATTATGCTGTGATATGAGCAAGGGCTTTATACCGGTGTTTTTTTATCATCAGGTAGAAATGTCACAATTAGGGCTTGCGCTGGTATTGTCTGCGCCTGCAATAGGACATATATTTCCCTTGTTTCATAAGGGAAGAGGCGGCAAGGGTATTGCGACTACCTTTGGCAGTTTGTTAGGGCTGTTCCCGGTTATGACTCCGGTGCTGGTGTTGGCAGTCTGCTTTATATTCTTTTCACTGATATTACGGATCACACCACATTTTTACAGAACGATAGGCTCTTACGGAGCATCTTTTATTATATTATGCCTTATGCAGGAAGCATTTTCAGTAAAGTTTGGGTTTCTGCTGATTACGATAGCGGTAGAAATACGGTTTGCATTAAGTAAGGAAGAGAAGGATAAGATAAGGGTGAGTTTGTTATGGAAGCGTTGATTCTATCATGCGGAACCGGTGGCGGACATAATGCAGCAGGATATGCAGTCAAAGAGGAATTAGAGAGACGGGGACACAATGTAAAGATGCTGGATCCCTATACATTAAAAGGGAATTACATTGACCGGCTCATTGATAACGCATATATTAAACTGGTGCAGAGAGTGCCACTTGCTTTTGGGGCAGTATATGAGCTGGGCAATCTTTATCGTAGACTGCCTTTTCGCTCTCCGGTATATTTCCTGAATCGTAGGATGGTGCCAGTCATGGAGCGGCTGTTAAGTGAGAAACAGTATGATTATGTGGTTATGCCGCATTTGTATCCGGCAGAGATATTGACATATATGAAGAAGCACGGTTATCAGGTGCCAAAGATGCTGTTTATTGCGACTGATTATACCTGTATTCCTTTTACAGAAGAGACAGAATGTGACACGTATGTCATCCCTTCTGATAAATTAACCAGAGAATTTGTAAAGAGAGGAGTTCCAAAGGAAAGACTGTTGCCACTTGGAATTCCGGTACGCAGGGAATTTGCACAACCATACGACAGACTGGAAGTGGCAGACAGACTGGGATTGGACAGTAAGCAGCATTATATTCTGATTACCGGTGGCAGTATTGGCGCAGGGAAGCTGGTCAGAGCAGTAAAGGTGCTGGCTAGACGTTATCATAGAGACAGAACAGTGAAACTGATTGTTATATGCGGCAATAACCGTAGATTGTATCATAAACTGTATGAACAATATGGAGAAAGGCATATTATCCTGCAAAGGACAGAACAAATGCCTGATTATGTGAAACTGTGTGATGTGATGGTGATTAAGCCGGGGGGACTCTCTTCTACTGAGGCTGCTGTTACCGGGAAGCGCCTTGTTCTCATGACTCCCATTCCCGGGTGTGAGAACCATAATCTGCATTTCTTCACAAAGAATGGCATGTGTAGAGGTGTGCTGACACCGGATATCCAACTGGTGAAAGAAGTAGACAGATTGATGAAGCAGTCTGATGACTGCGAAATGATTCACAGACAGCATGCGGTGATCAATGCAAGGGCGCTGGAAGATATATGTGATTATATGGAGCAGTGACGAAACTCTTTTGCACGGCTCCTTTTTGTGGTATACTTGCACATATGAGAGGCGACATAATGTAAAATACTGTTTAAACAGATATTTGCGAGGTTATGAGATATTATGAAAAAATATGTATCTATGTGGGGCAATGCAATTTCCATTGCAGACAGAAAGCCGGAGAATTACGCTAAGGATCTGACTCTTCGATATCCTGTACATCCTATGTTTGATGGGGATAAATTGAAAATAACACTGGATAATTGCTG
>NZ_JAHLQB010000114.1 GCF_018918205.1 Lachnoclostridium sp. MSJ-17
ACACGTTACCAAACATGCGCGGCAATTGATTCTGTCAGTCAGTAGGAGCAATGCGTGGGCGAGCGCTTATCTGGGTCTTGTAACCCGTTTTAGGCTTGCTTGAGTTTCACGGATTCAGGTATCGGTAAAAAAGAGTACATCGTAAATTCCGTTTTTGATTTAGGCAGCAAGCAGACTGTTGTCGACGGCGTAAAGCGGCTCATTGATAATGATTTTGACGGCGCAGCCTAAATAGTTCTGGACATTTTATCCGGTTGGGAGTATTGTAGAGTTGCGAAAACTCGCAGACTCCCAATCGGTTTGACAACAGGAAGGAGAAAAATAATGTCAAACCAAGATAAAATAACCGCGCTTTACTGCCGCTTATCAAAAGACGACCTCAACGTTGGCGACAGCGACAGCATCGTGCATCAAAGAGCAATCCTCGAAAAGTACGCTGAGGATAATCGCTTTCCGAACATTCGCGTGTTCGTTGATGACGGTTACTCAGGCGTCAGCTTCGATCGTCCCGGGTTTCAGGAGATGTACAAGCTGATTGAAGCGGGCAAGGTCGGAATCGTTATCACGAAGGACTTATCCCGACTCGGCAGAAACTATATCGAGGTCGGCAACTATACCGAGTTTGTATTTCCGAGATACGGCGTCAGGTATATCGCCATCAACGATAACTATGACTCGCTGTTCAGCGACAACAACGAGCTTGCGCCGTTCAAGAATCTGTTCAACGAGTGGTACGCTCGTGACACAAGCAAGAAAATCCGCGCTGTATTCAAAACAAAAGCCGAGCGCGGTGAGCGACTTGGAACCACCATACCGTATGGTTACCGCCGCGACCCCAACAGTGGAAAAGAGTGTCGTCTGTTGATTAATGAGGAAACTGCGCCTGTGGTAAAGCTGATATTCGCAATGTGCGCCGAGGGCATCGGCCCGACTAATATTGCAAAAAAGTTGCAGGAAAAGAAGATTCTTAAACCAACCTTCTACCGTTTCCAAAAGGAAGGCAAGTATGGTACGCGCACAGACACAGAGAATCCATATAAATGGACCTCACGCACGATTGCTGATATTCTTGATAACGAAATCTATCTCGGGCACACCATTAACTGCCGTACAAGGATAGCTTCGTTCAAGGACAAGCGAACCATCAAGGTTCCGAAGGAAGAACAGCTCCGTTTCGAGAATACTCATGAAGCAATTATAGACCAAGAAACATGGGATATTGTCCGCAAGGTGCGCGAAGGCAGAGTTCGACAAACCCGTATGGGTGAAATCAATAAATACAGCGGACTCATCTACTGCGCCGACTGCGGCAGAAAACATTATCTCTATAGGGGAAGAACGGTCAAGCGTGAGAGCTACAGCTTTATCTGCGGAAACTATCACAAGCACGTCGGTGAAGTAAAATGCACACCGCATTCAATCAGAGAGGTTGTGCTAGACGAAATTGTGCTTGAGGAAATCAACAAGGCGCTCTACTACGCGAGGAACAATACGAAGGAGTTTACCGATTACATAAGCAAAAAGACTTCCTCACAGTACAGAAAAGAGTTGAACGCCAAAACTGCGGAGCTGTCAAAAGCAGAAAAGCGTATTGTTGAATTGAAATCGCTGTTCAAGCGATTGTATGAGGATAACGTCCTCGGGCGTATCAGCGACGAATAGTACAGAATGCTGTCAGTTGATTACAACAATGAACAGAAAGAGCTTGAAGCGACTATTCCTGACTTGCAAAAAGAAATTGATACACTCAAAAATGAATGTACCAATGTTCAGAAGTTCCTTGACATTGTCAGGAAATATGTATGTGTACAGGAGCTGACGCCCGAGGTGCTGAGAACCTTCATCAGCAAGATCGTTGTTCACGAGCGTGAGAAAAAGCACAGCCAGACCTCTCCGCAGCAAATCGACATCTATTTCCGCTACATCGAAACATTCGCTCTGCCGGGAGAAATCAACCAAGCAGAAGAAAAAACGCATGACGAAAGGCGGACAGCCTGAACTGTCCGCCTACGCATAGGGCACCGCCTTAAACTGAAAACATCCTTTTCGGAATCAGCCTAAAGCGCTCCTTCTTTTTTGTTTGCGTGAATGCCGCCAAAGCGGCGCTTACATTTTACCCGCCAATGCTCTGCCGAGCCAGATATCGGCGATATCCATTGCAAGATAAAATCCCTGCTTTTCGCTGGTTTTCACAATCGCCTTTCGGGGTAAAAGGTAAGGGTCGGTAGCCATAAGCTGAACCGTGATCTTGTCGGCGACCTCGATTCCGCCGACTTCCTTCTTTGACTTGATCTGAAGTCTGATGACATACGGCTCATCCATATTGCCGTAATAGATTTCGTCGCCGCAGCGTACAAGAGGTCTGCCCTTATAGGTTGAGAACTCCTTTGCCTCTTTCGCTTCTGCCACAAGGCATCATCCTTTCTTAAACATTGAGGTACGATTTAACCAGTGCTTCGAGCAGATCGTCGCGGTCAATCGCGCTGATGATGTTGCGCGCGTTATTGTAGGTAGTGATATAGGTGGGATCCTCGCTGAGAATATATCCCACAATCTGGTTGATTGGGTTGTAACCCTTCTGCCGCAGCGCGTCATATACGATCGTAAGACCTGTTTTAATCTGGTCGTCCTTTTCATCGCCCAATGAAAAAATCATCGTCTTTTCTAACATACCGAAGCACCTCCCGTTTATCTATTCTATTATTATACAGGAAAAAGCTAAGAATTGCAAGTGTTTTTATACAATTTAAAAGAAAACAGGAGCGCGCATGACGCTCCCGTTTATTCTTTATCGAAGTGTAACCTTGATTTCCCTGAGATTTGAGATGATTTTATCCATGATCTCCTGTACCTCGCCGGAGCTGAGTGTGCGCTCGGCGGACGAGAACTCAAAGCGGATAGTGATGCTGTGGAAAAGCTCGGTGTCGTAGGTGTCGACGATTTTTGTGTTTCTGAGGATATCCTTTCCCTCGTTCTTCCAGCAGTGCTCGAGGTCAGCGTAGAACACGCCCGCGGGAACCACGACGCTGATGTCGTAATCCATCGGCGGGAACTTCGACGGCTCCTCGTAGCAGATCGAAGCGTTCTCAACCTTCGCGAAGGCGTTCATGTCGATCTCCGCGAACACGATGCTGCTCTTCTTGTCGATCTTCTTGCCGACGGTCGGGTGAACGATTCCGATCGTGCCGATCTCCTCTCCGTCGAGCAGGACGGTATTGAGGTTTACGGGGTGCTCCCAGCTGTGCTTTGCCTGAGCGATTTTGTAGCCGAGGGGCTTGTGCTTGAGGTCGTCGGCGATAGCCGCTAGCATATCGCGGAGCTCGAAGTAGAGCGTGCGGACGTCCTTCGTCTTGCTGTAGAGGGTGATCGCGAGCTTCTTGTACTCTCTGCAGAGGTTGTTCTCGTCAATGCCGTCAACGACTCTGCCCACCTCGAAGATACCGAAGTCCGGAGCGTAGCCGACGTTCGTCTTTACCTGACAGAGCTGTGTGGGTATCATCGAGCGGCGGAGAGTTTCGATATTCGGGTTTGTCGCGTTGAGCAGGCGGACGTTCTCCTCAACGGGAATTCCGAGAGCCTTCTGCTCGTCCGCATAAGCCCAGATGTAGGAGTGAACCTCGTGCAGGCTGTAACGCTTGACGAGCATATCCTTGATTCTGTCCTCGTTATTCTTGACAACGTCCTCGCGCACGGGATAGAGCGGCGAACGTGTGGTGTTGATCTCAAAGTTGTCGTAGCCGTAGATACGGGTGATCTCCTCGATGATATCGGCGTTCATCGTAACGTCCTTTGTCGCTCTCCATGAGGGAACGAGAACGTCGAAGGTATCGCCGTCGAGGGTGACCTTGAAGCCGAGGCTCGTGAGAGTCTTGACGATGGTGTCGTTGTCGATCTCAATGCCTGTGTAGCGGTCAACAAAGCTCTTGTCAAAGCTGAGGTCGACCTGCGGATATCTGAACGCGTACTCGTCGGTGAGAGCGGAAACAACCTTCACGCCGCCGTCGTACTTCATAAGCAGATAGAGGAAACGCGCGATCGCGGGAACAGTCAGCTCTGGGTCAAGGCTCTTTTCGTAGCGCATCGAAGCGTCGGTGCGGTGAGCAAGACGGACTGTCGACTTGCGTATGGAAGCCGCGTCAAAGGTCGCGGACTCGAGGGTCAGGGTCGTGGTATCCTCAACGATCTCGGAATCCAGACCGCCCATGATACCCGCAATAGCTACGGGCGTGTTGTCGTTGCAGATCATCAGGGTGTTCTCGTCGACATTTCTGTCAACGCCGTCGAGGGTCCTGAAAACAAAGGGCTTCTCAAATCTCTTGATGCGGATCTTGCCCACCTTGCGCGAATCGAAGGCGTGCATGGGCTGACCCATCTCGAGCATGAGGTAGTTTGTGAGGTCGGCGAGGAAGTTGATACCGCGCATTCCGCAGTAGAAAAGGCGGATCCTCATGTTGACAGGGCTGACGCTGCGCGCGATATTCTCAACCTGTAAGCAGGAATAACGCTGACAGAGCGGATCCTCGATTTTGAGGTCGACCTTTTTCAGCTCGTTGTAGGCTTCCAGATCGGCGGTATCGAGCGGCTTGAGCTCTCTGCCGGCGAGAGCGGCGAACTCTCGCGCGATGCCGTAGTGACCCCAGAGGTCGGGACGGTTGGTGAGGGACTTGTTGTCGACCTCAAAGATGATATCGTCGATCTCGTAAACGTCCTTGATATCGGTGCCGTTAGCAACGTCGTCGGTGATCTCCATGATGCCGGAATGGTCGTCGCTGATTCCGATCTCAGACTCGGAGCAGCACATTCCGTAGGACATGAAGCCCGCTAACGGACGCGGCGCGATCTCGATCTCGCCGAGCTTTGCTCCGACCTTTGCAAAGGCGGTTTTCATTCCGACGCGCACATTCGGCGCGCCGCAGACAACATCGGTCAGCTCAGGCTCGCCGGCGTCGACCTTAAGAAGATGGAGCTTCTTTGAGTCGGGGTGATTCTCGACGGACTTGATCTCCGCGACGACAACGCCGCTCAGATCAGCGCCCTTATAGAAAATCTCGTTCTCCACCTCGGCGGTAGAAAGCGAAAAACGGTGAATAAGATCCACCTTCTCAAGACCCGTGAAATCCACGAAGTCCGAAATCCAGTTCATTGACAGGAACATAGCTTTACTCCTCCCTTAGTTATCATCGTCGGTAAACTGCGACAGAGCCTTGAGATTGCCGCTGTTGAGGTCGCGGATATCCTTGACGCCGTACTTCATCATGGCAAGGCGCGTAAGACCGAGGCCGAACGCAAAGCCCGTATACTTTTCGGGGTCAACGCCGCCCTCGCGCAGAACGTTCGGGTGGATCATGCCGCAGGGACAAAGCTCAAGCCAGCCGCTGTGCTTACAGGAGGGACAGCCCTCGCCGCCGCAGATCTCGCAGTTGATATCAAGCTCAAATCCGGGTTCTACGAACGGAAAGAATCCGGGGCGGAGTCTTACCTTGATGTCGCGCTGGAACACCTCGGAGAGCATTGTTTTCATGAAGTAAATGAGGTTTGAAATGGAAATATCCTTGTCCACCATCATACCCTCCATCTGGAAGAAGGTATTCTCGTGGCAGGCGTCGGTAGCCTCGTTGCGGAAGCAGCGTCCCGGGAAAATCGCCTTGATAGGCACGCCGTTTTCGGTGAGATTCCTGCCGTACTTTCTGAGAATCGCGTTCTGTGCCGCGGAGGTCTGGGTCTTGAGCAGCTGACCGTTCTCAAGGTAGTAGGTGTCCTGCATATCTCTCGCGGGGTGGTGCTTGGGAATATTTACCGCCTCAAAGCACTCGTAGTCGGTAACGACCTCGGCGTAATCCTCAACGGTAAAGCCCATTGACTTGAACACAGCCTCGCACTGACGCTGCGAAAGAGTTACGGGGTGATAAGAGCCGCGTGTAAGCTCGGGCGGAGTTGTAACGTCAAAAACGGGCATGAGGTTGATTTCAGCCTCGATAGCCTTTTGGTTGAGCTCCTCGACCTTTCTGTCTATAAGCTCGGCGGCATTCGCCTTGAGCTTGTTGACCTCCGCGCCGAAGGTCTTTCTCTCCTCGTTGGTGAGATCCTTCATACCCTTGAGCAGCGCTGTAATGCTGCCCTTTTTGCCGAGATAGCCGACTCTGAGCTTGTCGAGCTCTGCAAGGTCGCCGACGCTGCTCAGCTTCTGCTTGATTTCTTCTCTGAGAACATCAATTCTGTTATCCATAATTTCCTCCTATATAAAATTTGTAATTATGCAGAAAAAAGCCCTGTGCAGTTTCCTGCACAGGGACGAAAAATTTCCGTGGTACCACCCTGATTTCCGAATAACCGGACACTCATTGTGCCTGTAACGGGGCAAGCCGTCAGAGCCTACTGCTATTTCAGCCCTGCCACTCGGGAGTGAACTTCACACTTAGCCGTAATGACGCGCTTTCAGCCGATGACGCGTCTCTCTTTCAGAACGGTGCAAAATGCTACTCTCTCCGTCGCCGTGTTATCTCTTAACATAATACCACTATTCGTTTTATTTTGCAAGTGTTTTAAACCGCGTACTAAAAGTTTTATTTAATTTCCGCTGCACATTTTCGCGGGAAATGTTTCAGCTAAACCTTACTTCGGCTATTCTTCGGCAAAGGTTCCATATAACCCAATTACTTTGTTACCACAAGAGAGCCGTCGGCATTGTAAAGCGGAGTTAAGCCGCCGCTGTAACCGCTCTTGATAAACAGATAGTTAACGCCCGTTTCGGTATCGACAAGCACGGTTCTTGAACCTGACTCGCTGAGTGACCTTCCTTCGGTAAGCTTTTCAACAAATCTTTCATTCTTCTCTTTCATCAGTTTGCACTTCCTTTTTCAACGCCGCCGATATCGATAATCGTGCCGCTGCCGCCTTCAACACGAGGCAGCTCGCCGTTCCATTTTTCGATCTTCTTGTTTTCAATAATGTTGTCGGTCAGCGACTTAGAAATCGTTTCATTAGCCGAAGCCTCCGCGTCAGCCTTGATTTTTACAGCCTCGGCGTCCGCCTGAGCGTTTGTGATCTTGGTCTGCTTCTCGGTCTCAGCCTTCAAAAGCTGCTGCTGAGCAACCTGCTTCTCCTCGATTGCCGTGATGAACGCCTCGGAGAAATCGAAGTCGATGATATTTACGTCGGTCACGTAAAGTCCGATGTCGTTGAGCTTGTTGTTAAGACCCTCAACCAGTCCGTCGGAGATCAGCGCGCGGTTTGTAACGCTCTCCTCGGCGGTGTAGGTCGCGGTGATAGCCTTGAGCACCTCGTTTACCGCGGGAACTACGAGCACGTTCTCGTAATCCGCGCCGATATTCTTGTAGATGCTGTAGCTCTTGGAGGTGTCTACGCGGTAGTTAATCGCGAGCACAGTCTTAACGCTCTGAAGGTCCTTCGAGAATGCCTCGGTGTTTACCTCGAGCTTCTGAATGCGGTTGTCGATTTTCACAACGTCCTGAACAAAGGGAGCCTTGAGGTGGATACCCTCCTGGAGCACGCCCTCGTTGACCGCGCCCATAGTTACCACAACGCCCGTGTGACCCGCCTCAACAACGACAAAGCTGTTGAGCGCCACGATAAACGCGGCGAGCACGATAACCGCGGGAATAATGATTTTCTTTAAGTTGATATTGATTTTTTTCTTTTCGGTGGTTTCCATTATAAATTCTCCTTCATGCTGTCAAAGAGCGAGTCAGCCTCGCGCTTGTACCCGCCCGCGATGTACGCGAGCGCCATCACCGTCAGCGCCTGCCGCAAAACAGATGCGGCGTTTTCGCGCAGCGGCGTGTAATCAGATGTAATTTCCGCGACGATCTGCCCTATGCCGTCCGGCGGAAGATTCTCCGTTCTGCCAATCACGGCGCAGAGGTAGTCGTACATCTGCTCCTCGGAGATGATATCGTCGTCCGTGTCGTTCGCGTCGCCGTTGACCATTCCCATCAGCGCGCCTATGCGGTCGAGCGGCATGCAATCGCGCAGTGAGGATATCAGAAGTATTCGCGCGAGCTGACGTTCGCGGTATTTTTTCTGTTCGGGACGGGAAACGAACCCGCGCTTGACCCAGTTCTGTATCGACGAGCCCTCAAGCCCGGTAATAGCACAGACCTGACTGAGTGTCAGACCGTCGGTAGCGCGAATTAACGGACGGATTTTCGAAAACATCCCCTCGTCGCCTTCATACGGGAGCGTAGTCCCGGGTATAAACGTCTGCAATAAAGTCACCCGCCTTTCTCAAACGTTGATATGATTATATCACAGGTTCATTTGACTGTCAATAGTTTTCACGTGACTTTCTTAAAAAGTTTTCGGTAAAAAAATATAACGGACACCCTAGTGGGTATCCGTTATATTTGGCGGAGGACAAGGGCGTTTCATCTTCCGCAGTGTTCCATCTCGTTTGATCTTTTGCAGTATGGCGTTCTGTTGCTCTGTCAGCGTAGCAGACAATTCCTGCTCGTGGCGAATCACCATCTTTGCGGTAACAAAATCGTAATCAGCGGGGATGACTGATTTGTCATCCCCGCTGAGGTTTTTTCGTTCATATTCTGTTTCAGAATCTTGCCCCGATCAGGTTCCCCAGTACTCGCCGCCGCGCTCCTCTTTTTCCCAGGAGCGGGTTACGTACCATTCGTTGATCTTGGTGTTTTTGCCGTCGTTCTTGATACGGCTGGAGTATTCGCTGTTGAATTCAGTCCAGTTAAGGTTGATGTTGGTGTTATTGGCTTTCTTGGAGATTTCGATACAGGGATTGGCGTCGGTGCCGTAGTAGGAAGCGCCGTTGAATTCCACATATTTTGTCTTCAGGGTGGTGTTGTTCGCGTTGTCCGGTATCACGAACTTGCGGTTGTCGCCGCAAAGCTTCGCGCTCTGAAGTTCAAGACTTGCGCCGTTGCGGAGGGTGAACAGATCCAGATTCTTCTTTGCGGAGCAGTCGAAGCCGTTGCTCTTGCAGTACATATTGATGTATACTTACATTCAAATTACTTGGCGATATAGAATTATCAGAAAAAATCAGCGAAAAAGCGAGGTGCAAACAACGTGAACAGAAGGACAATCCCATTCGGGTATAAATTTGAAAATGGGTGTGTCGTTGTAGATGAATCTACTGCAGATATTGTTAAAGAGATATTCAAAAGATATCTTGCCGGTGAATCGATGTTAAATATCTCAGGTTTACTAAATAACCTGCATATCGAATACCGTCCCGGAACAACCGGCTGGAACAAAGCGAGAATCAAGAGAATTCTTGAAAACAAGAAATATTTAGGCGACGAAGATTACCCGCAAGTTATCAGTGAAGATATTGCCCTTAGAGCTGATGAAATCCGAGAAACTCGCAACAAACAAAAGGGAGTAAACAAAGATGAACTAATCTATCATCTTGACGCTCAAACAATTTGCCCTTGCTGCGGCACAGTAATGAAACGAAGATTTGATCCTCGCACCAAGATTCACGGGAGATGGAAATGCCAAAGTAATGACTGTCGTAAGCTTGTAGCTATAACAGATGAGGTTATGCTGAGTGACATTACAGAAATGCTAGATGTTTATTTTGAAGAACAAGGAATTCACAGCATTGAGAATGGTTCAGAATTCTACATTACGGTGTACGGCTCAATCGCACAGAGCGAATCCGAGAACATCAGTGCCAATGTCAAATGGGGCAAGGAGCAAGCCGCCCGAGAAGGCAATGTATCCTTTCATTACAAAAACTTCCTCGGCTACCGCAAAGGCAATGACGGCAACCCTGAAATTGTTCCCGAAGAAGCAGAAACGATCCGATATATATATGAGAGGTTCCTCGCTGGTGACAGCCACCAAACAATTATTTCCAAACTGGAATGTAAAAACATTCTGACACCCGGTGGCAAGGTAAAATGGACTTACGGTACACTACATTCTATTCTCACCAATGAGAGATATATGGGCGACGCGATAATCAATAAAACCTACACTGTTGATTGTATCTCCAAAAAGAAAAAGAGAAACAACGGTGAGCGCGCTAAATACTATGTCGAAAACAACCATCCCGCCATCATTGACAGAGTTACCTTTGGCAAAGTTCAGGAAGAACTTGCCCGGCGCAGTGGACTGCGGAAGGTCAAACAGGTTGGTACAAAAACCGAGCTTGGCAAGTATTCTTCGAAATATGCACTGACCGAACTGCTCGTCTGTGGAGAATGCGGTACGCCGTATCGCCGATGCACATGGACAGCTTGTGGTAACAAACGTATCGTATGGAGATGCATCAGCCGCTTGGATTACGGAAAAAAACGATGCCACAATTCTCCAACAATGGGTGAAGAAGAACTGCACCGTGCAATCATGAGTGCCATACAGACCGTAGCTATGCAAAACACCAATCTCCTTCAGACGCTGAAATCCCACATTGTCATGACAGTGAAGTGCGACGACTCGGAAGATAAAAAACTTGAAATCAAGGTTAGGCTCGCGGAAATCAATGAAGAATTCCAAAAAGCAATGTCTCTTGTCTCCGTTGACGAAAATAACAATGTCATGATTGAACAAAGACTTACTGAGTTGATAATTGAGAGGGAAACGCTGAACAAGGAGCTTGCCAAGTATGTAGAAAACGACAACGCATCTGTACAATCTAAAATCAACGATATTGACAGGCTGACAGACATCCTCGAAAACCAACCGATGCAATTCAATGACGAATTGGTTCGCCAAATGCTACAATGCGTAGTGGTCGAGAGTAAGGATCGAATCAAGGTAATTTTCAACGACGGAACCGAGATTGATCAACCGGTACAGTGATTGAAATGGTGACAGAGTTTATGAATAAATAACCCTAAATGATAGGCGTAGTTTTAGTAACCACGCCTATTATTTAAGGTTGCAAGAATACCTCATAGGAAGGGTATGCATTTTTGTTTTATAGTAACTATTCAGAACGATAAAAAATTGTATACCTGCACAAAAGAAATTTTGAAATATCGAATAGCCGGCATGCAGATGAAAGAAGTACAAATTGGTCATACGCTATGCTCTCCAGAGGC
>NZ_JAHLQB010000001.1 GCF_018918205.1 Lachnoclostridium sp. MSJ-17
CGGCGACGAAACGGTAAATGCCGGCACAGGCAAGGAGCTGACCATAAAGGAGCTTACGGAGCTTGTCGCGAAGGTTATCGGCTACGAGGGCGAGATCCGCTGGGATACCTCAAAGCCCAACGGCACACCCAGAAAGCTTCTTGACGTGTCAAAGGCAGAGGCTCTCGGCTGGAGGTACAAGACGGAGCTTGAAGAAGGCATCCGCCTTTCGTATGAGGATTTCCTCAACAATCCCATGAGAGCAGAGAGGTAATTGATATGAATATAGTGCTTTTGTCCGGCGGTTCGGGAAAAAGACTCTGGCCGCTTTCAAATGATATAAGGTCAAAGCAGTTTATCAAGATATTCAAAACGGACGACGGTCAGTATGAATCGATGGTTCAGAGAGTATACCGTCAGATCAAAAAAGTTGACAGCGACGCTAAGGTCACCATCGCCACATCAAAAACTCAGGTCTCGGCAATTCATAATCAGCTGGGCGAGGAAGTTGGTATTTCCGTAGAGCCGTGCCGCCGTGATACATTTCCTGCCATAGCGCTTGCAACTGCGTACCTTCACGATATTCTCGGCGTGACCGAGGATGAAGCAGTTGTTGTATGTCCTGTTGACCCTTACGTTGAGGACGATTATTTTGCGGCAATAAAGGCGCTTGGCGAGCAGGCGGACAAGGGTGAAGCCAATCTGGTGCTTATGGGAATAGAACCGACGTATCCTAGCGAAAAATACGGATACATTATTCCTGAAAGCAAGGATGACATAAGCCGGGTTTTGACATTCAAGGAAAAGCCCGATGCCAAAACCGCCGAGGAATATATCTCACAGGGCGCGCTCTGGAACGGCGGTGTATTTGCTTACAAGCTTAAATATGTGCTTGACCGCGCCCATGAGCTGATTGATTTTACAGATTATCAGGATCTTTTTTCAAAGTACGATACGCTTACCAAGATAAGCTTCGACTACGCTGTTGTTGAAAAGGAGAGCAAGATCCAGGTAATGCGTTTCGGCGGTCAGTGGAAAGATCTCGGAACGTGGAATACACTGACAGAGGCAATGACAGATGCCGCGATAGGCGACGCAATGATGAGCGAAACATGCACGGACGTTAATATCATTAATGAGCTGAATGTCCCTGTTCTCGCAATGGGACTGCATGATGTAGTTATTTCAGCAAGTCCCGAGGGAATTCTTGTCTCCGATAAGGACGAGTCGAGCTACATTAAGCCTTACGTTGACAAGATCGACCAGCAAATAATGTTTGCCGAAAAATCATGGGGCAGCTTCCGCGTTCTGGATGTTGAGGATAAAAGTCTGACCATTAAAGTAACTCTTAACCCCGGCAACAGCATGAATTACCACAGCCATAAAAACCGCGATGAAGTCTGGGTTTGCATCGCCGGTCAGGGCAGGACGGTTGTAGACGGGATGGAGCAGGAATTTACAGTCGGTGATGTTGTGACGATGCAGGCGGGCTGTCGGCATACTGTTTTTGCCGTATCGGAATTGCAGCTTATCGAGGTCCAGCTCGGGGAGGAAATTAATGTACAGGACAAGCAGAAATTCCCTCTCGAATAACAAAAACAAGCCTTTTCTGTTAAAACCGACGGGAAAGGATTATCTCTGGGGCGGCAATCGTCTGAATTACGATTTTGGCAAGAACATTGCGCTTTCTCCGCTTTCAGAAACATGGGAATGCTCAACTCATCCCGACGGACCGAGTACGGTTGCAAGCGGAAAATTTGAAGGTCTGCCTTTGGCGGAGGTACTGAAATCGCACCCCGAATTATTGGGAACGCATCCGCGCACACAGGGCGAGCTGCCGATTCTCATTAAACTTATTGACGCAAAAAAAGATCTGTCCGTTCAGGTTCATCCGGACGATGAATATGCTATGGAGCATGAAAACGGACAGCTCGGCAAAACCGAAATGTGGTATGTGCTTGACGCCGCCCCGGATACAAAACTGGTTTACGGTCTGCATCACAAGGTGAGTAAGGAGAAAATCCGGAACGCCATTGAAACCGGAAAACTGGAAAAGTACCTTCAGACGGTGTCTGTAAAAAAAGACGATATTTATTATATTGAAGCGGGCACCATTCACGCGATCGGAGCCGGAGCGCTGATCGCGGAAATACAGGAGAACTCAAATCTCACATACCGGCTGTATGATTACGACCGTGTAGACAAAAACGGACAGAAAAGAACGCTTCATGTGGATAAAGCGCTTGAGGTAGCAAATCTTGAAGGAAGCAGAGAACCAAAACAGCCGATGCGCGTTTTGAAATACAGACCGGGCTGGGCTTCGGAACTGCTTTGCAGGTGCAAGTATTTTCAGGTCGAAAGAATCATGCTGAATACCGAAACCAACCGCAATATGGTGCCGTTTCAGGTCGGCGACGTTTCCTTTAATGTGCTCTTGTGTCTGAGCGGCACCGGAAGTATTTTTTTCGGAAAAGAGGCTCTTTCGTTTTTTAAGGGCGACTGCATTTTTGTCCCGGCTGACAGCGTTGAAATGAAAATACACGGAAAAGCGTCTATGCTAAAAGTAAGCTGCTGATGGGAGGAATAATAAATGGATTATAAAAAAGAATATCTCAGATGGTGTGTGCAGGCAAAGGGCGATGCTGATGTTGAAAACGAGCTGTCTGCTATTTCTTCGGACGAGTCAAAGATAGAGGACGCGTTTTACCGTGACCTTGCATTCGGTACAGGCGGTCTGCGCGGCGTTATCGGCGCAGGAACCAACCGTATGAATATTCATACAGTTGCAAAGGCGTCGCAGGGACTCTCTGATTATCTTATAAAAAATTATCCTGAAAATGAACGGAAAATTGCAGTGAGCTACGACTCAAGAATCAAATCCGATTTGTTTTCACGTGTAGCGGCGGGCGTGTTTGCGGCAAACGGAATAAAGGTTTATATCTATACCGAGCTTATGCCAACGCCTTGCCTTTCATACGCCGTCAGAGCATTGAACTGCGCGGCGGGAATTATGGTTACGGCATCACACAATCCGTCAAAGTATAACGGTTACAAGGTTTACGGAGCCGATGGCTGCCAGATTACTACAGAAGCGGCAAAGAATATTCTCTCGGAAATCGAAAAGCTTGATATTTTTGCCGATGTAAAGACGGGCAGCTTTGATGACGGAATAAAAAGCGGCTCAATAGAATATATCAGTGATGATATTTATACAGCGTTTGTTGAGGAAGTTAAAAACCAGTCGGTGCTTTCGGAAAACGATAATATCGACAAAAATGTTGCGATTGTTTTTTCACCTCTGAACGGCACAGGCTTGAAGCCCGTACTCCGCACACTCAGTGAAAGCGGATATACAAATATCACTGTAGTTAAGGAACAGGAGCAGCCTGACGGTAATTTTACGACCTGTCCTTATCCGAATCCCGAAATCAAGGAAGCGATGTCACTCGGCATGGAGTACGCTGAGAAATATAATGCCGACCTGCTGCTTGCCACCGACCCTGACTGCGACCGCGTCGGTATCGCCGTAAAGACTCCCAAGGGCGATTACCGGCTTATGACAGGCAACGAAACCGGCATGCTTCTGCTTGACTATATCTGCAAAAAACGCATTGAAAACGGCACTATGCCCGAAGACCCCGTATTTATTAAAACAATAGTTACAATAGACATGGCTGAGCGTATCGCGGCTGATTACGGAGTGCGCACCGTAAATGTTCTGACAGGCTTCAAATTTATCGGAGAGCAGATAGGTTTTCTTGAGCAGCAGGGTAAGGAAAACAGCTATATTTTCGGTATGGAAGAAAGCTATGGCTATCTCAGCGGCGGCTATGTGCGTGACAAAGACGCTGTGGACGGCGCGTTCCTTATCTGTGAAATGTTTGCATACTACAAAACAAAGGGAATCAGTCTCCTTGATAAGCTCGAGGAACAGTACAAAAAATACGGCTACTGCCTTAATACGCTTCATTCTTTTGAATTTGAAGGCTCAGCAGGTTTTGCGAAGATGCAGAAAATAATGAAAGCCTTCCGCGGAGATATTTCCTCGATAGGAGGAAAAAAGGTTGTTAAGGTATTAGACTACGCACCAGGCCTTGACGGTTTGCCGAAATCAGATGTGCTCAAATTTTTACTTGAGGATAACTGTTCCGTTGTTGTCAGACCCTCGGGCACGGAGCCGAAGCTGAAAACATATCTCTCTGTGTCTGCCGGAAGCATGGACGAGGCAGAAAAGGCTGAAAAGAAGATTTGTGAGGATTTGAACAGATACTTTCAGTAATCTGTGATGTACTTGCTGTATGCCGGGAGCTGAAAAGAACCGGTATGGGAAGTATCGAAAAGATGTAATAGATAAAAAACCTTGATGTCATTCATACAGACATTATGAATAATTTAGCATGAGCGAGGAATTAGTTATGACAATTATTGTTACAGGCGGAGCAGGATTTATCGGTTCAAACTTTGTGTTTCATATGCTGAACGAGCATCCTGATTACAGAATCATCTGTCTTGATAAGCTGACTTATGCAGGAAATCTTTCAACGCTGAAATCAGTAATGGATAACCCGTCTTTCAGATTTGTGAAGGCGGATATCTGTGACAGAGCAGCGGTCGAAAAGCTTTTTGAGGAAGAACATCCTGATATTGTTGTTAATTTTGCTGCGGAAAGCCATGTTGACCGCTCCATAGAGAATCCGGAGATCTTCCTTCAGACCAATATCATCGGAACCGAGGTTCTTATGGATGCTTGCAGAAAGTACGGCATACAGAGATATCATCAGGTTTCAACCGATGAGGTATACGGTGATCTGCCGCTCGACAGACCGGACCTGTTCTTTACCGAGGAAACTCCAATACATACAAGCAGCCCGTACAGCAGTTCAAAGGCAGGCGCTGACCTGCTGGTTCTTGCATATCACAGAACCTATGGCCTGCCGGTGACGATCAGCCGCTGCTCAAACAACTACGGTCCCTATCATTTCCCGGAAAAGCTGATTCCGCTGATGATAGCAAATGCGCTTGCCGATAAACCCCTCCCGGTTTACGGAGAAGGTATCAATGTGCGCGACTGGCTTTATGTTGAGGATCATTGCCGCGCAATCGATCTTATTATCCACAAAGGCAGAGTGGGCGAGGTATACAATGTCGGCGGACACAACGAGATGAAGAACATCGATATTGTAAAGCTTATCTGCAAAGAGCTCGGCAAGCCGGAAAGCCTGATTACATATGTAACAGACCGCAAGGGTCACGACATGCGTTATGCTATTGACCCGACAAAGATTCACAATGAGCTTGGCTGGCTGCCCGAGACAAAGTTTGCGGACGGCATCAAAAAGACGATCAAATGGTATCTTGAGAACCGCGAGTGGTGGGAAGAAATCATTTCCGGCGAATATCAGAATTATTACGAAAAGATGTATAATAACAGATAATTCGCTGCGGAGTGTTCATTTTGGATATTATTCTTTCTATCACAAAAAATATTATCACTGCGCTTTATCAGTATTTATGGATTTCACTGATTGTGGCGTTTTTGATATCGACATGTTACTTGTTTGTGTATGAGAAAAACGAGCAGGGGCAGGGGATCAGAAAAACAATTGAGCTGTGGTTTCTGACATTCAGGTCGTCGGCTGCATTCAGAATATTATTCTTTTTGTGTTTTTATGTTGCTATGATTTTATTCCGTACCGTTCTGAACAGAAGTTTATGGCACAATCCGCTGAACGATTTGTTTGGCGGATGGTGGATATACCGGACGGATTCAAACGGCGAGCTTGTCTTAACAACCGAATGCCTTGAAAATATTGTTCTGTTTATTCCGTTTTCATTTTTGTCTTTATGGTTTCTGGTAAAAAAACAAAGGTGTGTAAAAATAGGCGGATTGGTATTAAAAAATATCCGGTTAGCTCTGTATCTGACTCTGATAATTGAGTTTTCGCAATTGTTTCTGAGAGTAGGAACATTTCAGATATCGGATATCGTTTATAATGCTTTGGGCGGAATAACCGGAACCCTGCTGTTTTTGATGTGCTACGGTATCTATCATAAAATAAAAAAACGAGAAGTCTTTTGAATGATCGCAAATGAATAATCATCTCGCTCCCGGGCAATACTTAACGGTGTTAAGTGATTGTTCGGGGGCGATTTTATTCAGTACGGAAAAGTCGAAATCTGCGGCGTCAATACCGCGAACCTCAGGCTGCTCAGCGAAGAACGGAAGCGCGAGCTGATGCAAATAATCAGAAACGGCGATGAAAAGTCGGCAAAGCGTGCGCGCGACGAGATGATTGAGGGCAACCTGCGTCTGGTTCTCAGTGTCATTCACCGATTCAGAAATCGCGGAGAGGAGCTTGACGACCTCTTTCAGGTAGGGGTGATCGGACTTATCAAGGCAATAAATAATTTTGACCCGAAGCTGGACGTGAAATTCAGCACATACGGCGTTCCAATGATATACAGAGGTCGAAATCCATGATATAATTATGCAGGGACTAGCCCTGTTCCGACCTAAATAAGATATTTGATGTCAACCGCGTTGTCGGTGATGATAATCTTGTCAATGCAGGTTCGCAGGATCCTGTGCTTCTCAGCAATCGTCATGTTCTCCCAACCATTCTGAATATTCTTGACAGCATTATTGAGCGAGACGACGTCATTGACAACCGCTACCGACGATTTTTCACTTTCTAAAGCTTTTGATACGGAAGATAATTCCTGCTGATTATCTTGAATCGTAGATAAAAGAAGCTTATCGCCGCTTTCGGCGTAAAGGTTGTAGAGCCTTTTTATTTTAGATGATATAATATCGTATTTTTGCTGCAATACTTTCAAACCGGCTGTCCTGTCGTTTCTCGTATCAATGAGAGCGGTATCGGCAGCCCTTATTGTTTTAGTAAGGTCAAAAAGATCATTGATGACAAGTCTTTCCAGATCCTCTGATTCACAGCGCATATTATCGCAGTTTGGGTCTTTTACAAGATTAGGTTTTGAAGTCTGCTGTGAATAGCAGATGATTTTTGTTCTTCCGCCGCTCCAACGCTGATAATGCATTTTTGCGCCGCATTTGCCGCAAACCATCAATCCTGTTAACAGATAATGCGATGTTACAATATTTTTGGTAGAGCGTCTTTGCCTTTCAATTTGAACCTTGTGCCAAGTGTTTTCATCAATGATCGCTTCGTGTCGTCCCTGAAAGATTTCGCCGTTATAACTGATTTTACCTGTATAGGTGATCCTGTCTAAAATGTTTGTGATGTGTCTGTCATTAGCGACGGGAAACATCTTGGCAAGCTGAGTGGTTGAGTACCCTTTCAGATATAAATCGTAAATACTTCTGACGTCCTCCGCGTTCTCGTTTGGTACCAGTATATCCTGACTTGGATCGTAGTTGTAGCCAAATGGGGTGCCGCTGCCGCCGCGCCAGTAACCTTCTTTAACACGTTCATACATACCCATACGTGTACGCTCACGTATGTTTTCTCTCTCAAGCTGTGCAAAAACCGATAGAATACCTATCATTGCTTTTCCGTATGGTGTGCTGGTATCAAAGTTTTCGTTCATGGAATAGAACTCAACCTGATTAGGTATAAACAATTCCTCTAACAAAAATAGAGTGTCCTTTTGAGAACGGGAAAGTCTGTCCAGCTTGTAAACGACGACGCGTTTAACTTTTTTATTGATGATATCGGCAATCAGTTTTTTCATTGCAGGACGGTCAAGGTTACTTCCGCTCCATCCGCCGTCCTGATAAACCTGATAATTGGTATAGTCCTTTAAGTCGCACCACTGCTTTAGCTTCTTTTCCTGAGCTTCCAACGAATAACCTTCTTCAGACTGGAAATCCGTTGAAACGCGTATGTAAAGAGCAGTGATGTTCTCGTTTGACGCGGTTTCGTTGATTAAAGTCTGCGTCTTTTTCTTCCTTTTTGCAGCCATAGGCTATCACTCTCCGATAAAAGGCAAAATAAAAAAAGAGGTCTTTAACCTCTTTTAGTATATCATATGTAAATGCAGATTTCAACCTGCAATTTTTTCCTTTGTTTGGTCGAAATCTGCATGAATTTCGGAATATATTTCAGCAAGTATTTCCTCCAATTCCGATGTGTTCTTAGGGATATAGCATGACGGATTTTTAATTATAGTATTATCTCTGTCATATCTGTTTCGAATGTACATTGTATCACCTAAGATTATTATTCCATTATTTGCCGGTATTATTCATTTGATAATAAATTATTACCTAACTATACTATATCACATTAACTTATTCTTTTTTTGCTGACTTTGTTGCTCAAAAAAGGGGCGAGGTCCAAATTTGGACCTCGCCGTTTAAATAGACTGAATTGCTTTTGTTATATCTGAAATTGTCTTACCTTCCCTGAACTTTGCCTCCAACGCATCATTGAAGGCGGCCAGTTCCTCCTGTGTGAATGAGGCGGCAGTATATTCAAATCTGCCTATCTCGGCGGGGCTGTACGTCAGGTTGAGTTTTTCGCACATTGTAACAAGAGTATCCTTTGAAGGGTTCTCAATGAAGCGTCCCAAAATCTTAGTGATGGTGCTTTGAGAGATTCCCGTGTACTCCGCGAGATTTTTGCGGTTGAGCTGACGCTCGTTCAGTGTGTCGACGATTTTTGTTCTGATGTCCTTCCTCATATCTGTCCAACCCCTTCTTAATTTTGGAATACTTATAGTATAACAGTTTTCTGATTTGGTTTCAATAGAAAATTCTTTATTCGTTTCAAGAATATTTCTTGTTGACAAAGGGGAGAGTTAATGATATAATATTCCATAACAAGGAATAGCAATAATAAAACAGCAAGATAATTGTAGTGAGGCAATTTGAAATGAGAACGAAATCAAAGCGGTTAATCAAGCAATCCAATATCTCTTTCGGACGCTGTATTGCTGTGTCGGTTTTGGCGTCGGTCGTTTCAAATGCGCTCGTTTTTGTTCACGCCGGTTTATCGGTCGTGAATATCGTTCTTGCTATTGCGTTATGTTCTATCTGTTTCAAATATGCCGGACTGAAAAGATTTCGGAGACTGGCTTTGACAGCTTATTTGTTTTTGATCGTAATATCCAATCTTCCATCCGTTCTGATGTCCGCGTTGCTTGTGTTTTCTTTTGCGCTATGCTTTGTTGGAAGATTGGATTGGAATGAGCTGGCGGCGACCTTGTAAGGAGTAGTTTAGATGTGCAGAACAAACGGACTGAAAAAGATATATGAAGCCTTGCAAAAGAGAATCTTCATTATTCAAGCAACAAAGTCAGCAATAAATGCGCATAAGTTTGTGATACAATACAGTTAAGGCAAAGGAATACTGCCGATGGAAGGGGATAGTCCGATGTTTTGTTAGCGATAGTAAGATTCACTTTACCGCCTTTCGGTATGCTTTTCTTTTCGATTATTCCAAGTATGTCTGGCTGGCGGTCGGCGTGCTCGCGGTGGTACTTCTCGGTTACAGCGTGACCATGAGCGACAAGCGCGGCAAGATGGACGCGACGCGCAGAGCGGAAAACGGGAATTTTGATTATTCTCATAAAGAAACATATGGTTCCGCGAAGCAGATGACCGCCGGAGAAATCAAGAAGTATTTCAAGGTACTGCCCGCGACAGTTGAGGGAATGTCCAAAACAAACGGCGACGTTGTTTTCGGATTTTTGAATGAAAAGAAAAAGAAGATCGTTTCCATGCCTGACAGAGATTGGAGCAAGGGTACCGATTACAACCGCAACATCGCTGTCTGCGGTCCGCCCGGAACAGGCAAAACCCGCGCCTTTGTGATGAATTATATTATCTCCAAGCTTAGCGCGGGCGAATCTCTTTATGTCGTCGACACCAAGGGAGAAATCTACGCGAAAACCTGTTCTTTCGCTAAGGCACAAGGCTATGAGGTAAAAATCCTCAACCTGATCGAAACCGATTGCTCAGACGGCTGGGACGTGCTCGGTGAGGTGGAGAATGATCCGGAGATGGCAATGGAGCTTGCCGCGACGGTGATCCGGAACACAGGCGGCGCGAAAACCGACCCGTTCTGGAATGACGCGGAGATGAATATCCTGAAGGCGGTCATTTTACTGAAGTCCGTCGGCGAAGCGGATATTTCAAACAGAACGGGGAAGAAGCAGACGCTCGGCGA
>NZ_JAHLQB010000018.1 GCF_018918205.1 Lachnoclostridium sp. MSJ-17
TCGTCAGGGAGCTGTTCTCGGAAAAATCACGATACAGATAGGGGTTTTCGTCCTGATCGTATAGCATTTGCCAGCCTAATTTTTCATAGTATTCTTTTGAATAGTTCTCTCCGCTGTCAAGGTCGAGGATCGTATAGCTGTAGGTGTACGGAGCTGTGCCGCCTGTCGCGCGAACCTCTAATGTCGGATCGGGACGATATTCGTAATCGATCCAATTGACGGAAAGGAGTCCGAGCTGATCATACGGATAGCTGTCGACGACATGGTAATTGCCGTGTTGATACGGCGAATCGTTGATATCTGCAAAATACCGGTAAGGACAAAGTTCACTGAAACCGTCTTTGTTAAAGGCCTTAACCTCAACGTTATAATCTCCGCTCTCGGGGAAGGTGTAGGTAAAGGTATTGTCCGGTGAGCGCTCCTGTATCATTTTGCCGTCGATATAGAATTCATAGGTGCAGCCTTCTGCGCCGCAGTTCGCCCGAGCGGTGAAGGTCACGGGAACGCCTGCCGCGGCTTTGCCGGAAGCATAATCGGCGTAGAAGCTCGTTACCAAAATATCCTGAACCAACCAACCGCCGTAACCCTCGGGGATCGTCATACCTACTTCCTTGCGCTGGATCCATGTGGCGTCGATCACGGAAACATCTCCGTCTCTGTCAAAATCCGCAACCGGTTTTTGGTTATCATAGAAAACCACGTTGTCGATCAGATAACGCTCGATCAGCGTGACATCGAGGATATCGACGCTGTCGTCACAGTTTACATCGCCGACAAGAGCGGGCGGTAACGCCGCGCCCGCGCTGATCGTCAAAAGGGAGATCAGCAGGGCTGTTATAAGCAGTGCGGAAAGCATACTTTTGATGATTCTTTTCATGTCAATTCCCTCCTGTTGATGAAAGTCTTTCATTATATATACAACTCAGCGATCGAAAAGGTTCACTGTTTTTAATCTAATATAAGCTGATGGCTTTGGTAAGGGTAAAGCAGTTTTTTATGAGCAATGAGGATATTGCCGAGGAAAAGCGCGGCAGTATGTATGCCTTATATATGACGGAGGTTTACGCCGGAAAAGCGGCGCAGCCTCAGATGATCAAAGGCGTCGGCTATGCGGAGGAGGCTGATTTGCTCGCATTCTGTGAGCGGCACGCGCCTGTCGATGAACGGCTTGTCAAACTGTCGGCATTTCACAAACAGCACCCGCAGATTACGGAGGGCACGCTTTGGAGCTACGCCAAAAGCGGCAAGCTGAAAACCGCCCAAAAGATCAACGGCAGATGGTATATCGACCGGGACGAAGCCGAGCGGTTTGCCCGGCAGCTTGAAAACAGGGGAGAGCAAAAGTCTCTGAAATCCGAGTTCAAGCAGCAGGGATATATTAGCGCGCAGGAGTATGCCGCTATGCACCAAATTGATTACCAGCAGTTTCTGCGGCAGCTCAAAGAAGGTCTGTTCCCGTTTGAAAAAGCGGACGATGTGTATCTGATTGCGAAGGACACGCCATTTGTCCGATATATTTCGCTGAACAATTACGCGAAGGAACACGATATTCCGTATACAAAGGTGAAGCGTGCGGCGGATAACGAGCTGCTGAAAACAGCGGTCAAGGCAAACAACGGCAGATGGTATATCGACGCCGAGGAAGAGCCTGAATTTTAGATAAAGGATAAGGATGTGATGATTTATAATTTCTTACGGTTTAGCAGTATTGATTGGAGCCGTTTTGTTATCTGCATACATTGTTTATGCTTTGATTAAGAAGGTCTGTATCAAGAGAATGATTCTTACTTGTGTATTTATCGTTTATCTGACCGGTGTTGCAGCTGTAACGCTGTTTCCGATCGTTTACGATAGTGTAGTAGAGTATACAGAATCGGTGACGTGGTATAATTTCATACCATTTAAAACTATTTCAGAAGCCTTAAAGAACGGAATAACGTCTACAGCTATCACTCAAATCGCCGGGAATATTGTTTTAGCAATACCTTTTGGAATAATCGTATCATTGCGTTTTGAAAAAATGCAATGGTGGAAGAAACTTTTGGCTGCATTATTGTTTACCTTAACAATTGAATTATCGCAAATGTTGATTGGTTTTGCTGTTGGCAATATGTATCGAAATATTGACATTGATGATGTTATCTTGAATATGCTGGGAGCATGTTTGGGTTATGGCATTTATGCAATCATTCCCAAAAAGAAAACAAGATAGAAAAAAGATTTCTGCTTTTATAGATAATTGACTATTTAGAAGATTTTGCCGGGGATTTATCCGGCGTATGGACGCATAACGAAAACAAGAGGGAACTTTCCCTCTGTTCGTTGTGCGTCCTTTTTGTTTTGTGAGGTGAGGAGAGAATGAAAAATACGGTATTGAATCAAAAACAGCGCGATTTGGTGAATGAATACTACGAATTTGGTAAGACCGTGGTGGCTTCCAGCTTTCATTTTGCTGACGGAAAAGAGATTTCCACGGGCTACAGCTTAGAGGACGCGTATCAGGAAGGCGCGGTCGCTCTTTGCACAGCGGTACTGCACTTCAATGCGAACAAAGGCGTTTCATTCAAGACCTATGCCGCGGCGGTTATCCGTAATCATATAAAAAAGGTGATGTTTACAAAGAAAATTGCGGAATATCCGTTGGAAGGTATTGATGATTCTCCGATGTTTTCCTATGAGATGAAAAGCAGTGTTGAATACTGCGAAATGATAGATTTCATCCGACGCAGCGCAAACGCCGAGGATAAAGGACGCTCTCTCTCATATCGCATTCTGATGGATAAGATTTTCCGTCATCAGCCCATGACTGTAATCGCGGGCAGATATCATCTGAAAAAATCCGCAGCATACAGACGACTGAACGAAGCTCGCGGAGATTTTTACCGTTCATATCTTATGAACAGGGAACAAGCTTTGTCGGCATAAAAATATAATTATAAAACACGAAGATTAACGATTGAATTGGTATACTTGCCAATCTAAAATATATGTGCTATAATGCTTTCATCAAACGGCGGAGGTGAAGGCTTTGGTACTCAAGGAATCAGGCGAAATGTATCTGGAAACGATTTATGTTCTCAGGAAGGATAAGGGATTTGTCCGAGCTATAGATGTTGGTGCGGAGCTTGGTTATTCAAAGCCGAGTGTCAGCCGCGCAATGGGAATCCTTCGTGACGGCGGATATATTAAGGTCGCGCAGGACGGCGGTATTACGCTGACGGAAGCGGGTTTGGAGGTCGCCGAGCGCACCTATGATCGCCATACCGTTTTAAGCAAGCTGTTTATGAAGCTCGGCGTTGATGAAGAAAACGCCGTGAACGACGCCTGCAAGATCGAGCACGTTATCAGCTCTACTACTTTCGCAGCTTTGAAAAAGCATTTGAACGAAGATTTATGATAATCATATCAGCCAACGGAACGTTTTTTCTGTAGGCTGATTCTTTTTTATTAAAAAATCTCTTGACAAAAGTAAAAAGATATGATATATTACACTTGTTCGGTTAGCAGAGGGTAACTGATACAGATACAACATCCGATTGGAGGATGTTTGTTTTTTGAACAACGGTTAGCCCGTACTAACCACAGACGAAACCACGGAGGAATAAACAGATGTCGGAAGATTTGATCATCAAGCATTGTTCTCCCACTCTCGCGGGGCTGAAAACCGCCAATCTCTTTACTTGTGTTTATTCGCAGAAACAAGATGTTGAGCGTTACACGCAGGAGTTTAACCGGCGTTTCAGTCATAAGGGAGTGAAAATGCAGCCATTGGGATACGGCGAGAAGCGCGCCTTGATCTATGTATTTCGCCCGACACAGCTTAAAAAGGATTTGTCCGATCCACAGGCACAATCCATTTTAGCGTCAATGGGATACAAAAGCTTTGACTGTAAAGCTTGTCTGAACAGACTGAAAAGCAGAGTGAAAAAGTGTCCCGAATTTCCGCACGAAATCGGATTGTTTCTCGGTTACCCTCCCGAGGACGTCCGCGGCTTCATTCTTCATAAGGGAAACTGCTGTAAATGCTGCGGTTGTTGGAAGGTTTACGGTAATGAAGAAAAAGCCCTGCGCGCGTTTGCCAAGTATAAAAAATGCTCCGACATCTATTATTCCAAATGGCTTCAAGGCACGCCGATCAACAAATTAGTAGTTAATAAAGCAGCATAGAAAGGACAGATTTATCATGAATAATATAGCAATCGTTTTTTGGAGCGCAACGGGCAACACCGAAGCAATGGCGGACGCTGTTAAATTGGGTGCGCAGGAAGCCGGCGCTGAGGTAAGTATATTTACCGCCTCTGATTTCTCCGCCGATATGGTCGCGGATTTTGACGCGATCGCGTTCGGCTGCCCCGCAATGGGCGACGAGGTTTTGGAGGAGGATGAATTCCAGCCGATGTTCGACGCGGTTTTACCTTCTCTGAATGGTAAAAAGGTCGCTCTATTTGGCTCCTACGGCTGGGGCGACGGTCAGTGGATGCGCGACTGGCAGGAATCCTGCCAAAACGCGGGCGTATCTCTTGCTTGCGACTGCGTGATCGCAAATGACGCTCCCGATGATGAAGCCGTTGCCGCTTGCAAGAATCTTGGCGCGGCGTTGGTTTAATTTTGCTAATCCCTATTTGTCAATACCAATTTCATAATTCTGCACCTGCGCTCGCTGAAAAGCGGGCGCTTCTGCTTGACAAAAGATGATAGAAAAGATATAATATATTTGGAAAATCAATGGGTTGATTTTTATTTTTTGTAACACAGTTAGCGTATGCTAACCTATGCAATAAGGAGTGGTTATCATAAAACATCATAAATTCTGGGCATTCGCAGCAGTTGTATGTATGGCGATGACATTCATCACCGGTTACAAGCACAAATAGTTAGGAGGACATAACGATGACAACAATAGGAAAAGGCGCATTATTATTTTTGGGAGGCGTTCTGTTCGGCACGGCGGGCATCAAAGTGCTTTCAAGCAAGGACGCAAAAAAGGCTTATACACACTGCACCGCGGCGGCGCTTCGGGCAAAAGACAGCGTGATGAAAACCGTGACAAAGGTACAGGAAAACGCCGAGGATATCTATGCCGAAGCAAAGCAAATCAACCTTGACCGTGAGGAAAACGAAAAGTCTGTCGAGCTTGAATTAGAACCCGACGAGCCGGTTGAAACCGCAAACGATAATGAAGTTTAAAATTCTTCACGAAGTACGCGGACGGCTGCGGATACATATTCTGACACAATACAGTCAGGAGGATTTTGATCGCTTGTATTGCGCGCTGAACGCCAATCGACAGATCAAACACTGCAAGGTCTATCCTGCTACAAACGATTTGATGATCGAGTATTTGTGCGGCAAAGAAGAAGCGCTTGCGCTGCTTTGCCAAACGGAGCCAAATACTGCAACTGTCCCTGAGCAAGCCCTGACTTCGGTAGCGGCGGCAAGGGAGCTGAAAAGCGAGTATATCGGCAAGCTGTCCCGGAAAGTCGCCGCAAGGTATTTCAGGCGTTGGTTTATTCCAAAATATATCCGTATTGCGATCCTTGCGGTAAAAGCCGCGCGGTATATTTGGAAAGCCCTGAAATGCCTGTCAAAAGGCAAACTGGAAGTATCTGTTTTAGACGCGACCGCTATCACGGTGTCAATGCTCAGACGTGATTTCAAAACCGCAGGTTCGGTGATGTTCCTGCTTGAAATCGGCGAGATTTTAGAGGATTGGACGCACAAGAAGTCCATCAGCGATTTGGCGGGCAGTATGTCGCTGAACGTCGGCAAGGTGTGGCTGAAAACAGAAGGACAGCCTGTTTTGGTGAAATCATCCGAGATAAACTCCGGAGATGAAATCATCGTGAACGCCGGCAGTATGATTCCCTTTGACGGAATTGTCAGTGACGGCGAAGCAATGGTGAATCAGGCTACCCTGACAGGCGAGGGCGTACCCGTCCGCAGAAGCTTAGGTGCAACTGTTTATGCCGGTACTGTGATCGAGGAAGGCGAGCTGACCATCCGTGTAACGCAAAACGCGGGTGCTTCACGGTATGATAAAATCGTCACGATGATCGAGGAAACCGAAAAGCTGAAATCAAATGTGGAAAGTAAAGCGGAGCACCTTGCGGATAAGCTGGTACCATTTACCTTTTTCGGGACAGCGTTGATGTGGCTGTTGACGCGAAACATTACCAAAGCGCTGTCTGTTTTGATGGTTGATTTTTCCTGCGCGCTCAGGCTCGCTATACCTGTAACGGTATTGTCCGCAATCAGAGAGGCAAACGCCTACGGAATCACGGTCAAAGGCGGCAAATTTTTGGAAAAAATCGCTGCAGCCAATACAATCGTATTTGACAAAACGGGAACTCTTACGAAAGCGAACCCGACTGTTCACAGCGTGGTTTCATTTTGCGATAAAACCCCCGATGAAATGCTGCGTATCGCGGCGTGCTTAGAGGAACACTTCCCTCATTCCATTGCAAACGCGGTTGTCCGTGCGGCAAAGGAGAAAAACCTGATTCACGACGAGATGCACACGAAGGTGGAGTACGTTGTGGCTCACGGGGTAAAATCCACTATTGACGGCGCGCAGGTGCAGATAGGAAGCTATCATTTTATTTTTGAGGATATGGGCGCGGCGGTTCCGCTCGGCACTGAGCAGAAGCTGCTCGCCATATCGAGCGCGTACTCACGGCTGTATCTTTCGATCGACGGCTGGCTCGCGGCGGTGATTTGTATTGAAGATCCGCTCAGAGCGGAAGCAAAGGATGTCATTCCTGTTCTATGTGATCATCACGCCCGTGATCGTCACAACGATGCAGAGAGTAATGTTTATGAGCGAGGGCAATATGACCGTAGCGGACGCGTTCGACAGGATAGATTCCGTGCTCAACAGAAAGCCCTTTGAAAACGCGGATAAGAATATAACCCCTGACGATCATTCCGTCGAGTTTGAGAATGTCAGTTTCTCCTATGACGGCGAAAACCTCGCTTTGGATAACGTGAGCTTTGAAGTAAAAAGCGGTACCTCGCTTGTGCTTGTCGGACCTTCGGGAGGCGGCAAAACCACCGTTGCGGGACTTATCGCGCGCTTTTGGGATGTGCAGAACGGCGCTGTAAAAATCGGCGGCGTTAACGTCAAGGATATCCCAAAGGAAGAACTGATGAATACGGTATCGTATGTGTTCCAAGACAGCAAGCTTCTAAAGCGGTCTGTCCTCGAAAACGTCAGGCTGTCCCGTCCCGATGCCACCGAGCAAGAGGTTTTGCTTGCCCTTGAAAAAGCGCAGTGTACGGATATTATCGAAAAGCTCCCCGACGGCATCCATACCGTTATCGGAGCAAAGGGCGTGTATCTCTCCGGCGGTGAACAGCAGAGGATCGCAATCGCACGAGCTATTCTTAAGGATGCGCCGATCGTCGTGCTTGATGAGGCGACCGCCTTTGCCGATCCTGAAAACGAATACCTCGTACAAAACTCCTTCAAGGAGCTTTCAAAGAATAAAACCGTGATAATGATCGCTCACAGGCTCTCGACTATTCAGGGCTGCGACAATATCATCGTGCTTGATAACGGCAGAATATCGGAGCAGGGTGTTCACGGCGAGCTGTTAAAGAAAGACGGAATCTATAACAAGATGTGGAAGGATTATCAGTCCTCTGTTTCGTGGAAGGTCGGTGAGAAGAATGCTTGAAAAAATTATGCGTAGATACGCGATGTCGCGCGAGGGCGCTAAAGGCTTTTTGGGCGCCGTATGCGCCTGCACGGTATCGGATTTAGTGCTGATGTTCCCGGTGGGACTGCTCTATACGCTGACCGAAGATATGCTGAATAACGGCGTAAACAGCGGCAGGATCCTCTTTTACATCATCGGGATCGTGTTGTCGCTTTTGCTGATTTACATCACGCAGTTCTGGCAGTATAACGCTACCTTCTTCTCGACATATAAGGAAAGCGGCGTGCGCAGGATCACCCTCGCCGAAACGCTGAGAAAGCTGCCCTTGTCGTTCTTCGGAAAGAAGGATCTGAGCGACCTCACGACAACGATATTAAACGACTGTACCGTTATCGAGCATACCTTCTCGCATCAGGCGGCGCAGTATTACGGCTCGATCATCTCGACGATTATTATAGCAATTTCGCTTTTCGCGTTCGATTGGAGAATGGCGCTCGCATCGGTGTGGGTGCTGCCTGTATCGCTTTTAGCCGTCAGGCTGTCAAAGAGAACACAGAACCGCTTCAACAAGAGCAAGAACGATACGCGAGTAAGGCTTGAGGAAGGCGTTCAGGAAGATATAGAGGCGTTGCGCGACCTAAAGAGCAATAACGCCGAAACGGAATACATCGGCGGCTTGGATGACGTCATCAAGGATTATGAGAAAAAGTCCATCGCAGCGGAATTAGGCGTGGCGGCGTTTATCGTGCCCGCGCAGATGTTTTTGAAGTTCGGTATCGCCACAACCGCGCTTGTCGGTTCCGCGCTGCTTCTCGGCGGTCAGATAACTGTCATCACCTTCTTTATGTTCCTGCTTGTCGTTTCAAGACTGTACGAGCCGATGGCGGGTACACTCATCAACCTCGGTGCTCTCAACAGCGCTCAGGTCAACATCGACCGCACAAACGCGATGAACGATATCAAAAAGCAGGAAGGTAAACAGGACTTCCAGCCCGAACGATTTGATATTGAATTTAAAAACGTAGGCTTTGAATATAACGACGACGAGACTGTTCTCAGCGACGTCAGCTTTACGGCAAAGCAAAGCGAGGTCACGGCGCTGATCGGACCCTCGGGCGGCGGCAAAACTACGGTTTCCCGTTTGGCGGCGCGCTTTTGGGATGTGACAAAGGGCAGGATCACCTTCGGCGGCGAGGATATCGCAACCATCGATCCCGAAGCTCTGCTGAAATATTATTCCATCGTATTCCAGGATGTGACGCTCTTTAATAACACGATCACGGAGAACATCCGTATCGGCAAAAAGGACGCGACCGACGAGGAAGTCATAAACGCTGCAAGGCTTGCCAACTGCGATGAGTTCATCTCACGCCTGCCTGACGGCTACAACACCGTCATCGGCGAGAACGGCGCGAAGCTCAGCGGCGGCGAACGCCAGAGAATTTCGATCGCGCGTGCTTTTCTCAAAGACGCGCCGGTTATTCTGCTTGACGAAGCGACAGCCTCGCTTGACGCGGAAAACGAAACGCTTATCCAGCAGTCGCTTTCACGCCTGATCAAAAACAAAACGGTTATGATCATCGCTCACCGTATGCGCACCATTGCCGGAGCGGATAAGATCGTAGTCATCAAGGACGGCAAATCAGACGAGCAGGGCACGCCCGGCGAGCTGAAACAGCAAAACGGTTTTTACACAAGAATGTTATCCTTATATATAAATGGTGCAGTATGTTATATACACATACTGCACTTTAATTGGAGGTGCTTTATGTATTCAGAGATCAACCCATATATCGAAAAACTGACTGAACTATCAGACAACAG
>NZ_JAHLQB010000121.1 GCF_018918205.1 Lachnoclostridium sp. MSJ-17
AAGCTGTTCAACTTCTGCGTCGAGGATGTACAGTTTCCAGCGACGGCACTGTTCAGTTTACTCCGTCGCTACTGTTCATTCAAAACGGCCGAGGTGTTCAGATTTGTCCGCCATATTCAAATAAAAAAATAATCGAGCGAAGATGAATAATTCACCTTCGCTCGACTTTATTATACATAAATCAACTCTGCATTAACGATTTCCGTTGTACGGTTGCGGATATTGTTCATACGCTTCACCCACAGCATTTGATTGTCCGCTTTGAGCTGTTCGGTTGTGGATAATAAGAATAATAGCAGACAGCTTTAACACTGCCTGCTATTACAGATAATACATATTGAATTGCAGATTATTCCCACTCGCTCCCTGCAAAATAATCTTAACAGTATTTGTTTAAGAATTTTAGCACGGAGTATTTCTATTATTTGTATTGTAAATAAAATACAGGCTATCAAAAATTCTGTTGCCATTTTGTTGCCACGAAACAAGATTATTATAACAGAAACGATCTTTAAAATCAAGACTTTAAAGTGATAAATTATTATGTAATTGAATGACTTATAATAGTGGTTTTCATCTGAAACATATTATCATCTTCTATGACATTTGTTATTGTATATGTCGGATATGCCAGAGGCTTTGTAGTTGCCACCCGAGTGATGCCCTGATTAGATTGTTGATGGAAACCTTTGATATTAAACACTGCAAATTCTTGCTTAATTGTGGGGTTAATAATTATTATATTATGAAAGATACCAGAACAAATATAATCCGTATATATTTTATTAAAAAACTTATCTCTTGTTTGAATACGCTTACTCCACATCATCTGCATTATATAATCATCCATATCAAAATAAAAATTACAATACCACGGAATTATGGTTTCTACTGTAATAATAACTAACGTAGTAGGCAAACAGTATGTTTTTTCTTTTTTTCGTTCCAGTGCCGTTTGTATATCGCTAATAGTTTCCATTTCAGTATTTCTATTTGAATGATTTAGTGGCTGAACACCTTTTAACTGTGGAATCAAAGATTGTTTTATCGCAAATGTAACTTCATATCCACTATTATTTGAAACATAATCCGGTTCAGATTTTTTATCATCACCTCTATGTATATCATCGACTCCACACACTTCTTTCAAAAATACTTTTGCTATTTTTTCGGATACAGACTCATAATTGTTTTCTTCTCTTGCTGAATCAAAAAAATGTGGTGGTATCGATAACTCTAATTCTATAGACATAGGTATCTCTCCATATTAATTCAATTAGTTTTATTCTTTCTCTTTGCACCAACAACGACACTTTTATTCTTCCTATGGATAATAAGAAGTATAATTGCATATATGATGTAAATAACAATAAACCAAATGGAGATATACGGATTTACTAAGCTATAAGAAAACTTTTCATTAAATTTATCGAACTTCTTACAATAAATCGTCTCTCCATCAGCGCAAATCACTTTGCAATTTGGTATTATTAAATTGTAATCTTTTTTGGAAATAAGGAAAGGAACATCTAAAGCTCCTTCTTTAGTCGCATCATCAATTAAATCATATGTAGCAAGAGAAGCAGTCACGCTCCAAAGATTAGTTGCTTTACTATAAAAAGTAACTTCCGGGACTATGCAAACTGAATTATAGTCTTTATAAAATTTTATATCAGTAATCTCATATCTATTTTCAAACTGAGCTTCATTAAAATCTGATGATGGATTCTTAGATTCTTCTTGTATATTCGCAACTATCATATCTTGAATATATGCTGTAACTTGTTGTTTTGAATTCTGTGTAATTATAGATACAATTACAACATACAGAATAATTGGTAATGCGAGAAGCACCAACAGTATACTTACCTTGATTATGTTCGATTTTTTTCTCTGCTTTTCATCCTCACTTTTGATAACAGCTTCATAGTGTTTCTCTTTCGTAATTCTATCTTTATCTTTTTCAGCAATAGGTATTACTTTTTCGTATACAGTATCTATATAATACTTGTTAATATCTTTTCTTGTCGAAAAAGTCTCACCTTTAGGCGATATTTCTTTTATTAAATCCTTATATCCGCAGTATTCAATAAGATCTACAAACTGTTCATCGGTAATAATACTATTAACCTTTTTTCTGAGCAATTTTAAAAAGTCATCGTCATTCATTGCGAGAATTTTATCACCCAAAGAGTTTACAAATCGGGAGCACGCACTATCACTTTCACAATATTCTCTCAGCTCTGAATACTCGTGTATAACTTTTCTATATAAATCTTTAGTATATTGCTGATAATAGAATTCTGGCGTTTTTCCAGAGCATAAACAGAGAGCATTAATTAGCTGATCGTAATTTTCGAGAGTATCCTTAATGTGATTTGTTTGTTTTATTTCTATGAATCTACGACTTAATTCACGTTTCAATTCACTATCTTGATGAATTGTACGGAGTGTATTAACTTCATCTTCTCCAAACAAATCGAATTCTATGGCGCTTAGATAAACATTAATATTAAATGGACAAGCTTGAAAAGCGCTTGATAATACAGCCGCTTTGTTATTTGTGATATCTAAGTTTTGTAATAAATCCTGCGAATGTTTGATATTTACATAATTAAGAGTTTCGTTATCAAAAAGACCATTATTATGTAAGTCAGCTAAATAGTTATCCAACATACAATATGCAAACAGCGTAAGAGCATTTGATATATTTGGATAATATATATTATTTAGATAATCAATTTCTTGTTGTTCTCTCTTGTCAGAGCCTTTTTTGCTAATCCACCTGACCTTTTCTCTATATTGTTGATCTGCGGCATTTGCTTGTTTCTTAAGTGCTGAGTATTCCAATGCAGAAGCAGCTGCTAAAGTTAAAAAACTACTTGACCAGACCTGAACACCCGTACCTGTTATATTTGACGCAGCTTCTCTTTCAGCGTCCTCTATACCTTGTTGAAAGTGTTCCATTTCCTCAAGTAAAAAATTTGACATTGCTAAAACAGCAGCTTTGTTATGTTCATCAAATTCTTTATATCCTTCGTTAGAGAAAGTGTATTCATCTATTGTTCGGTTGAATATATTATTGTCACATAGCATCTTGATAAAACGTGAAGCCTGTTTTTTCATTTCAGGTACCATTTCATCAGTAGAAATAGCTCGAATTTCAGATTTAGACACCTTATCTCTACAAGCATAAAAGAGTGAATCTTTTATCTCATCTGCGACTTGTAACGCATTGAGATAGGTAATAATATCATTAGGAATTTCATAGTCTTTTTGTATGAATCTCAATTCAAGTGACATTCTAATTTCACCATCCTTTTCTTTTAAAATATAGGAAAAATATACAATAACTCAATATAATTATATAATTTCAAATAAAATAAGTCAACTATATTCAGAAAGTTTTAATATAATAAAACCTTAATTATAGTCGACAAAGTTACTCTCAAAAAGCCCGTATTTATGCGGTTTTTAAAGCAAGAAAAGTGGGAGCTAAGGTAAAAATACCTTAACCCCCGTTTTTGCGAAGAATGCCCTTTACGGGCGTTTTAAGCACCGATAGTTTCAGGTGTAAATCAACTCTGTATATACAATCTCTTCCGCACGGTTACGGATATAGTTCATTCGCTTCACCCACAGCATTTGATTTTCTGCTTTGAGCTGTTCGGTTACTCCTTCCTTTTCGGCGAGTTGTTTTACTAACCGAAAGAACAGTTCCTCTGCCTGTTCATCAATGTCGGCGAGATAAGCGGTGAGTTTGCAGCTTGTCAGCAGATTGGTATAACGGATTTTGTGGTGCTGCTTGATGTACCGCAAATGCCGCTTGCCCCAAATGCCGATTTCAACCTTTGGCTGTTCTGGGAGTTCCAAACACGGCAGATAATAATCGCCTTGCAGCTCGTAGTGAATACCTGTCTTTTTGTCGTAAATTCTCTTTTCCATTGTTCATCAACCTTTCATAATATATTAGCGTGCGTCACGCTGTTTTGACTTTTTGTATCCTCTCGCCTGCTCGATAATCTCATTGAGCTTGTGCTTTCCGAAAACCTTTTCCAACAGGCGATAGGCTTTGTTTTGCTCTCGGAGCAGACCATTGATCTCTCTGAGCCGAGAGTTTTCGGATTTCAGATGTTTGTTTTCGCTGTATAATCTGCCGTTCAGATTATTGATTCGGTGATAATTCTCCCAGCCCTGATAGCTTCTGGCAAGGACTGTTCTGACAAGATTTTTCAGCCGCTTAATTAACGGATCTACAAACTTTTTCTTGTAGCTCTTTGCCGTCATCAAGCCCTGCGGTTCCGGGAGTTGAAGCACGGGATTATTGTCAAGCTGATGTTCTATGCTATCGAGTGAATCTGTTGATTCCTTGATTTTCTCAGCCGTCGCTTTCAGTCCCTTGACCTCTAATTGTTTTTCCTCAATCTCCCTGTCAAGCTCGGCAACCTCTTTGGCTCGCTCTTGCTTTTTGTAATCAAGGACGGACAGGTGCTGCTCGTGAGTACCCTTCTGTTCCCACTCGATACCGTGCCGCTCCATAATCTGAGCAAGGACTTTCTTTTCGGAAAGTATCCAGCGATTCAGCTCATTGTCGCTCTTACCCTGACCTTTGAATCCCATATTTAGCATAGCCTGTTTTAGAGAAACCCTCGTTTCCAAACCTCGCTTGCTCCCGGTTGTGAACGGTACAAAGTCGATATGGATATGCGGCGTTGCCTCGTCCATATGAAGGTGGGCAGAGAACACTCTTAGGTATGGGTTTCGCTCTTGGAAGCCCTGATAGTATTCGTCGAGGATTGTCCTCGCAAGCTCGGCGTGCTCTCCTGTTGCTGACATATCGTCCTTGTTGCCGATTTGGAAAATGATCTCGTGGAACAACTTCTCCTGCTTTCCTGATTCGATATGCTTATAGTAATCGGGAATTTTTCTGTCCTTGCGTTTCTGCTTATCGTTGTACTGTTTCAGAGCTTCATCAAACATTTCGTGATACACTTTCTTGATTGGCTCGTTACAGTAATCTATATTGAGGCGGGTGCGTTCGCTGTCCACATTCTCCGCTGTGAAGTTGCGGCTGTTGTGCGTGACGGAGCCTTTACCCACCATTGCGCTAATCGTTCTTTTCATTTATCTACCTCAAATCTCTAATATTATTCATCTATCTTTTTACTGAATTGCTTACTCGGGTTCTGTTACTCTTGCCAAGAGTAACGCAAAAGCACTTTTGACAGCAGAGCTATCAAAAATGCAACCTGCGAGCAGGTTTTGCGCTCTTCGAGGAGCAGGGCAGCCCTTTGAAAAGGGCTCCCTGCACCCCGCCTAAACTTTAGTGCGTGACGATCCGTGACGGTGGTGACGATGTTTTTGACACAGCGCTATCTCTAAAAGACCGTCACGGTCGTCGCACATCGTCACGCCGATGAAACCTCCGCTTGCTGCTCAAGGTGAAGCGTGATTACCCTGCCGCTGTGAGTATGTCTGTTTGAATAGCGGATACCATATTCATTGAACAGCCTTGCGGCATTGATATTCAGCTTTAGCGACAAAGCGTTTGGTTTCATATCTACGCCAAGCCAACTGACCAGCTCTGTCGGTGAGCCTTGCCAAGCAGGACTGCTCTCAGAAAACTTTTGAGAGATAACTTGGAGCAACGGCTCCGGCGGCTCTTTCCATAATTCGGTTTCCGTCCTGTCGAGCTCCCATATCAGATTATCGGGATTGCGGTTAAGGTATAGCTTCTGATCCTGTTGGTCTCTGCCGGATATTTCAAGCGTAGCTGCGTTTGCAGTCCGCTTTTCTTTTTGCAGAACAAACGCCCCGTCGGCAGCGCCGAGCAAGCCGTTGGTTCCCGAAATCATATCAAAGCTGTCATCAGACTTTTGCTTGCGTGTATGATGAACGAGTATCATACAGATTTTGTTATTGTCGGCAAACCTTTTCAGCCTGCTGATAATCTCATAATCATTCGAGTAGCTGTAATCAGAGCTTACCTCACGCACCTTTTGCAAAGTGTCAATGATTATGAGCTTGGTGTCGGCGTGCTTCGTGATAAAACTCTCCAACTGTTTGTCCAAGCCGTCATTCAACTGACTTGCCGAAACGGATAAGTACAGATTGTCGGCGCTGTCAGTACCAAACATCTGATACAACCGCTTTTGCAAGCGACTGTAATCATCTTCGAGGGCAAGGTAAAGCACCGTACCTTTGTTTACCTTGTAATTCCAAATCGGCGTTCCGGTGCTGATATGATAAGCAAGCTGCGCCATCAAAAAGCTCTTGCCGATTTTCGGTGAACCGACAAACAGATACAGTCCGCTGTACAGCAGACCGTCAACGATTGGTGGTCTGTTTTCATATACAGTGTCGTACAACTCAGTCATAGAAACGGTATGCAGATAATTTTCGTCAAAACAATTTAAGTCCAAACTATTGAAATCAGACAAATCATCTGCTATACTTGTATCAAGATATTTTGTTGATGACTGCTCATCACCTGCGCCAACAGGTGTGCTATGAGCGGTCATTTCATTTTCATAACTCATTTACATTCCTCCTTCATTCCGCCGAGGGTAACGGCAATCAGGTTGAGCGTATCGAGTATTTCATTTGAAACCGCTCCTCCATTGCTGATACGCCGCAGCTCCCCGTAAATATCTTGCATTTGATTTTTGAGAGCCTTATACACTCTTGGATTACCCTGCACGATAATATCACGCTGCAAAGTGCGCTCAATGAGGTAATCTTGCTTGGTTAAGCCTGACAGAGCGACGATTTTTTCAAAATGCTCCCATTCTTCCGGCGATACTCTGAACGCCACTGTCTTACTGCGCCAGCGGTTGTGGCGGTCTAAATTTTTTGCTGACATATTTTAACCTGCCTTTCCGAGATCATTAAGCCTATCTGCCATATCCTTTTGCTTGGACGGAAACAGATGTGCATAACGATAAGTAACATCTATGCTTTCGTGTCCCAACCTATCGGCAATGGCTAAAGCTGAAAAGCCCATTTCAATCAACAAAGAAACGTGTGAATGTCTGAGGTCGTGTATTCTGATACGCTTAACCCCGGCTTGCTTCGCTCCTCTGTCCATCTCGTGATGAAGATAGCTTTTTGAAATCAGGCATATTTATCGTGCGATTGCTCTTTTTGGTTTTCGGTGACGTAATAATGTCCTTACCTGCCAAATGCTGAAATGATTTGTTGATGGTGACCGTTTGAGCTATGAAATCAAAATCCGCCGGTGTGAGAGCTAACAACTCACCCAATCTGATACCCGTCCAATACAGCATCTCAAATGCATAGTATGAAACTGTCTTGTCCATCATCGCTTCCGAGAAATCCCTATACTCATCAAGTGTCCAAAACTTCATCTCCTTGCTCTCCTTTGCACCCATATTCCCAGCAATTGACGCAGGATTGGTACGCAAGCCGTAGTATCGCACAGCGTGATTGAACATAGCGCTGAGCTGATTGTGAACGGTACGGAGATACGTCTTGGAATATAGCTTCCCGTGCTTATTTTTGAGTGTCCTTATCTTGTTTTGCCATTCAATCACGTCCGTTGCGGATATGTCACAGAGCTTTCTATCTTTGAAATAAGGAATAATTTTACCCTCGATAATGTTTTCCTTTGTCTGCCAAGTGTTTTCTTTGAGCCGAGGCTTTATATCCTTTTTATATAGCTCATAGAAACTGCCAAAGGACATTGTTACATCCGTTTGCTTCTGCAATAGGAACTCACGTTCCCACTCCAGCGCTTCGTGCTTTGTTGCAAACCCACGCTTAAGCTTTTGTTGGCGTTTACCCTGCCAATCTGTATAGCGGAATTGAACATACCAGCTTCCGCTTTTCTTATCTTTAAATGCGCCCATTTATACATCACTCCTTTTCACTATTTGTTCTGGTCGCATAAATATGATCGTGAAAAAATTTACGGTCAATTCTTCCCGGAAGTGTAAGGCATCCGGTCGCCTTTAGCTCTTTATTTAGCTTTTGAATGAGTTTGTATGCGTAAGATTCGGATACGCCCAATTCCTCCGCAACTTCACTCACTCGCATAAACATAGTTCCTGACATAGACAACCCCCCTTTCATAGTAAATTTCAATTTATTTCGTGTCGGAATACTTTCTGACCGCCAACCGATTCGCCCGGGCGGACATACCTTTACTGTGATATGCGACAGATAACTAAACTATATTGCTTAGTCTATTTCTATTATACTAAACATATCTGGTTAAGTCAAGCAGATTGAGTTAGAAAAAATAAAACTTTTTTGTTTAATTTTTGTTGACAAACACTAAGCATATATGCTATACTATGTGTATCATATTATTTGAGGTGATTTGAAATGGCAATCGGCGAAAGAATCAAACACATTCGCAATTTAAAGAATTTCACACAAAAGTATCTCGGTCAGCTTATCGGATTTCCCGAAAAAACCGCTGACATTAGAATCGCTCAGTATGAATCGGGCACAAGAACTCCGAAAGCAGATATTACAAAGGAGCTTGCAAAAGCGTTAGAGGTTTCACCTCTTGCGTTGGATGTTCCCGACATTGACTCAGAGCTTGGGTTAATGCATACCTTATTCGCACTTGAGGATATCTACGGTTTACAAGCCGAAGAAAAGGACGGAGAAACCAAGCTGAGTTTTTCAAACGCTTCTGTTCTTCGGGCGGTAAAGGCGTGGGCAGAGCAAAGCGCCAAACTAAAAACCGGAGAGATAACCAAGGAAGAGTATGACGAGTGGCGCTATAACTATCCTAAATATGACACTGACAGCGAATATGTAAAGCTGCCGTCAGATGACCTGAATAACGCTATGTTGGAAGCATTTGAGGACAAACTGAAAAATCAATAAACGCAAAAAAAAGGCATTACCGACTGCAACAAGTCAGTAATGCCTAAACTTTTATTATATAATTGTACCTGCAAACCGGAATAAACCTTAGAATAAAGGTGCTTTTGAGGGTGCTATCATTTTGCTATCATTATTAACGCTAACCACTCAAAAAGCCACTGTTTATGCGGCTCTCTCACAGTTTTGCCTTATTCCCACTCGATTGTTCCGGAGGGCTTCGGGGTCAGGTCGTAGAGCACGCGGTTAACGTTTTCAACCTCAGATGTGATGCGCGCGGTGATGTGCTGCAAAAGCTCAAACGGA
>NZ_JAHLQB010000064.1 GCF_018918205.1 Lachnoclostridium sp. MSJ-17
GAGAAGAAGGCTAAGCTTCTCTATGATTTCCTCGACAGCTCCGAGATGTTCAAGGGCACCGTTGTTCCCGAGGACCGTTCGCTCATGAACGTTCCCTTCGTAACAGGCGACGCTGATCTTGACGCGAAGTTCGTCAAGGAGAGCACAGCGGCAGGTCTTGTTAATCTCAAGGGTCACCGCACCGTAGGCGGCATGCGCGCTTCTATCTACAACGCTATGCCCTACGAGGGTGTTGTTGCTCTCGTTGACTTCATGAAGAAGTTCGAGGCAGAGAATAAATAATCTATTAAAGGACTGATTTGTATGTATAACGTACTCAAGTTAAATAAAATCGCGGCAGTCGGCACCGACCGTCTCGGCGCGAACTACAGCTGTGCAGACAGCGTAGAGAATCCCGACGCGGTTCTCGTCCGTTCCGCTTCCATGCTCGACATGGAGTTCGGCTCAAACCTCCTCGCTATCGCGAGAGCAGGCGCCGGCACAAACAATATCCCCAAGGACAAGTGCGCTGAGCAGGGCATCGTTGTTTTCAACACTCCCGGCGCCAACGCAAACGCCGTTAAGGAGCTTGTTCTCGCGGGACTTCTCCTCTCCTCCAGAAAGGTCGTAGAGGGCATCGAGTGGGCTAAGACCCTCAAGGGCAACGGCGACGCTGTCGGCAAGATGGTCGAAAAGGGCAAGAGCCAGTTCGTAGGCCCCGAGATCATGGGCAAGACCCTCGGCGTTATCGGCCTCGGCGCGATCGGTATTCTAGTTGCGAACACGGCTGACGCTCTCGGCATGAAGGTCGTCGGCTTCGATCCTTTCATCTCCGTTCCCAACGCTCTCAGACTCAACCCCGACGTCACTCTGCTCAAGAGCGCAGAGGAGGTCATGACCGCCTGCGATTACCTCACTATCCACGTTCCGCTCACTCCCGAGACAAACGACATGGTAGACGCTGAGATGATCGCCAAGATGAAGGACGGCGTTCGCATTCTCAACTACAGCCGCGACGGTCTTGTAAACGCCGACGCTGTGCTTGAGGCTCTTAAGAGCGGCAAGGTTGCCAAGTACGTTACCGATTTCGGCAACGACAAGCTCCTCTGCGAGGAGAACGTCATTGTTCTTCCGCACCTCGGCGCTTCAACTCCCGAGTCTGAGGACAACTGCGCTGTAATGGCTTGCGACCAGATCAAGGAGTACCTTGAAAACGGCAACATCATCAACTCCGTCAACTATCCCGCGATTTCTCTCCCGAGAAGCGGCGACAAGCGCGTTTGCGTTATGCACAAGAACGTGCCCGAGCGCATTTCCGACGCTATCAGCGGCGTGACCGTGACCGGCATGCTCACAAAGAACCGCGGCGACTTCGCTTACACCATCGTTGATGTAAAGGGCGACGTTGACGCTGACAAGATCGCTGCCGCAGACGGCGTGATCAAGGTAAGAGTTCTGTAATTTAATGTTAAAATAGGGCTGACCTGCGGGTCAGCCTTTTTTAGTTGGGTAGTTGGCAGCGTCATTCTGCGTTCAAATATATTTCGGAGCGGAGCGACCCTTAATTTTTCATTTTCCATTGTCAATTTTCAATTAAAACAGCGTTATTCCGAACATATGCAGTATCCAAAGTATCAGCCCGTATAAAGTTGCGGCGAAGGTGCCGTAGACGATCACGGGGCCTGCTATCGCGAACATCTTCGCGCCGATACCTGTGATAAGACCTTCTGTCTTGAACTCTATCGCGGGCGATGACATCGCGTTCGCAAAGCCCGTGATAGGAACGAGAGTACCTGCTCCGGCGTGCTTTGCAAGCTTGTCGTAAACGCCGAGAAAGGTCAGCAGTATTCCGAGAAAAATCAGCGTCACCGACGTCAGAGTTTTCGCGTCCGTTTCGTTTAAGCCGAGGGCGCTGTAGGCTTCAAAAAAGCCCTGTCCGACAACGCAGATTCCGCCGCCGATACAGAACGCCGCAAGGCAGTCGACGTATGTTTTAGATTTCGGCGAATTGCGTTTCACAACCGCGCTGTATTCCTGTGGAGTCACATAGACCACTTCCTGTCAAAAAAACTGTACTTTTATTATTTCCGCGCGCGCCCTAATTATGTTAAATTTATCACTTTATTTTTTTACAGGTTTGTAGTATAATAACTATATATGTGTTAAATTACGCTAAAAAGGAGGTCAGGGCTTGCATTATCTCGACAACAGCGCGACGACGGTCGTATCATCCGCCGCGGCGCAGAAGGCTCTCGAAATCATGACAGAGAACTTCGGCAACCCTTCCTCTCTCCATACCCTCGGAATCAACGCCGAGCATGAGCTCGAGGCGGCGCGTGACAAGGTCGCGCGGGCGATCGGCGCGGACAGCGGCGAAATCACCTTTACGAGCGGCGGCACCGAGGCTAACAACCTCGCGCTTTTCGGAGCCGCTGAGGCGAAGCGCAGGACGTGCAAACGGGTGATAATCTCGTCAACGGAGCACAGCAGCGTGCTGGAAGCGGCAAAGAAGCTCAGCGACAGCGGATTTGAGGTCGTGCGTATCTCTCTCGCGGAGGACGGAGTTATCCGCCCGGAGGACGTGGCTTCCGCCGTAACGCCGGACACCTCGCTTGTATCCGTCATGTTAGTCAACAACGAGACCGGAGCGATTAACCCCGTCGCAGAGATATTCGAGGCGGTTCGTTTGAAAAACAAGTCCGTGCTCTGTCACACCGACGCGGTTCAGGCGTTCGGCAAGCTCGACATCAAGGTAAAAAAGCTCGGCGCGGATCTGCTCACCGTCAGCGCGCACAAGGTTCACGCTCCCAAGGGCTGCGGAGCCCTGTACATAAAAAAAGGCGCGAGGATTTTGCCGCGTCAGTACGGCGGCGAACAGGAGAAGCGCATTCGTCCCGGCACCGAGCCGCTGCCTGCGATCGCGGCTTTCGGCGTCGCGTGCTCGGAGTTTGAGATAGAAAAAAACCTCGCTCTTGTTACCGACTTAAACAATTACGCGCGTGAAAGGCTCTCGGCGATCGACGGCGTTCTGATCAATTCGCCCGAAAACGCCCTGCCGTACGTGCTCAACATAACCGCGGGCAGGGTACGAAGCGAAACCATGCTGCACTTCCTCGAGGAGAGAGAAATCTATGTTTCCTCGGGCAGCGCCTGCGCAAAGGGCAAGCCCAGCCACGTTCTCGCGGCGATGGGCTACTCAAGACAGCGTGCCGACAGCGCGCTGAGGATAAGCTTTTCAAAGTTCAGCACAAGGGACGACGTTGACGCGCTTGCTGAGGGGATCGCCCTCGGACTGAAAATACTCGCTCACAGATAAGGAAAAAATATGAAAGAAATACTTCTTTTAAAGGACGGCGAAATCGTTCTCAAGGGACTCAACCGCCGTCAGTTTGAGGACGCGCTCAAGCGCAACATAAAGCACTCGCTTTCGGATCTGGGACGGTTCGATATCTCGTCGGCGCAGTCGACGATCTACGTAAGACCGCTCGACGACGGAGTTGATTTTGATGAAGCCTGCGACAGGATATCGCGGATCTTCGGAATCGTCTCATTCTCCCGCGCGGCGATGTGTCCCGAAAAGACGATGGAGTCAGTGCTTGAGACCGCTCCCGTATACCTAGAAAAAACGCTCAAGGCAGCCGGGACCTTCAAGGTCGAGGCTAAGCGCAGCGACAAGAAATTCCCGCTCAGGTCGCCCGAGATATGCAATGTCGCGGGAGGTCTGCTGCTCGAGAAATTCCCGCACCTCACCGTCGACGTCCACAATCCCGACGTGACGGTCTATGTTGAGATACGCGACTTCGGCGCCTATATCCACGCCGATCCCATTCGCGGCGCGGGCGGAATTCCCGTCGGCACCGGCGGACGTGCCGCGATACTCATCAGCGGCGGCATCGATTCGCCCGTCGCGGCGTACATGATGGCTAAGCGCGGCATAAAGCTCACCGCAATTCACTTCGCAAGCCCGCCCTACACCAGCGCGAGAGCCGAGGAGAAGGTCGTGAAGCTTCTGCAGAAGGTCAGCCGTTACGCGGGACCGATGCGCATGTACACCGTTCCGTTCACAAAAATCCAGGAAAAGCTCCGCGACGACTGTCCCGAGGAGCTGTTCACGATAATCATGCGCCGCCTGATGATGCAGATTTCCGAGAGGATCGCGAAGCAGCGCGACTGCGGCGCACTCATCACCGGCGAGAGTCTCGGTCAGGTCGCGAGCCAGACCATAGGGGCGCTGGGCTGCACCGACGAAGCGACGGACATGGTGGTTTTCCGTCCGCTCATCGGCATGGACAAGCAGGAGATCATCAATATTTCATACAAAATAGACACCTACGAGACCTCGATCGAGCCCTACGAGGACTGCTGCACGGTATTCACTCCGCGTCACCCCAGAACAAAGCCGATACTCAAGTTTGTGAAGGCGGCGCAGGAGCAGGCGAATTTCGAGCCGCTGATCGAGGAAGCGATGAATAATCTTAAGATCACATATATTGAGTAACTGACCACTAAAACGGAAGGAAAGTAACGGCGTGTTTATTGAAATTATTTCCGTGAGCAAAAAGACCGAGCAGGACATGCTGCCCGACCGCGAGGACGAGCTGCGGCTGAGTCTTGCGAAATACGGTTATTCGCTCAAAGCCATAAAAAAGACAATTCTGCACCCGACGCTTATCAACGCCGAGCTGAGCAGCATCGCGAAGTCGGACGACAAGCCCGACGTTGTGATCATCGCCAACGCCCTGCGCACCAAGGACGAAAGCTCGTTCAAGAAATACTTTGTCGAGACTGTAGCCGCCGCAGAGCGCGCCGAGAACGAGCCGGTTCCCAAGGACTACTGGAAGAAACGCCGCAAGGCGGTAGTCGAGGCGAAGCAAAACGGCGCGACCACTCAGGAGCTTGAGGCTCTTGAAAGCGAGCTCGACGTTACGAGGAAGAAGGCGAAGGTGTTCTCTCTCGGCGACTTCGGAGAGGGCTACCGCGGCTACTGTTTCATCTTCAAGGGAATCCGCGTAGCGGCGGTTCCACAGGCGGAGCTGACCGGCGTGGACTTCGGTCAGGTCGCGGCGCTCGCCGCCGTTCGCACCACCGAGATTTACGAGAACTCCTCGAACGACTACCCCGACGGCTTCGGCACCGAGAAGTACACGCCGCCGAAAACCGACTTCAAGAGCCGCTACGTTCCGATGCGCGGCGATTCAAAGTCCGAAATCGGCAGAAAGTGCGTTTCGATCGGCATGGCGCTCGTTTTCATCGTGGCGTTCGGCTTCCTGATGTATAACATGGTTTTCCTGAGCCTGCAGAACCAGCAGCTCAACAACGAGATCCAGAAGGTTGCTCACCGAACCGAACGCTCGGAGGACGACAACGCTCCCGATGTTGACGACGGCAGCGGCATAGACTGGGACGAGCTGCTTTCGATCAATCCCGAGATCGTCGGCTGGATCTACATAAACGACACAAAAATCGACTATCCCGTCCTCTGGCACAAGAGCGACGATATGTACAGTCAGTACTACCTCAACCACAACTACAAGGGCGACTGGGATTCCTACGGCACGATATTCCTCGACTACCGCGACCTCGAGGGCACCGACAGCAAGAACATCGTCATGCACGGACACCACATGAACGACGGCTCGATGTTCGGCAACCTGATGAATTATGCCGGTATGTCGGGCAACCTCGATTTCTACAAGGAGGCGCCGATCATTGAGTTCGACACCCCGAAGGCTGACGGCAAGTACAAGATAATCTCCGTCTTTAAGACGAACACCCTCTCGAGTCAGGGCGAGTTCTTCAACTACCTGAGAGCGGATTTCCAGAACGACAAGGACTTCATGAACTACGTCTACGACGTTCGCGTCCGCTCGCTGATAAACTGTCCCGTCGATGTAAACGAGGACGACGAGCTGATTACGCTCTCGACCTGCTCGTATGAATTCACAAACTTCCGTACCGTCGTCGTCGCGAGACGCGTCCGCATAGGCGAGGAGGCGAAGGTCGATACAGACAAGGCGAGCATCAACGACAACGCTGTCTGGCCGCAGGTTTACTACAACGCCTACGGCGGCACAAGACCCGAGGTCACCGACTTCGTGACCGCCTACGAGCACAAGGAAATCGACTGGTACGACGGCAAGCTCGACGACGGCAAGCTCGACTTCAAGGATCAGAAGGTCACCGGCACCACCGACGAGGACGACGAGACCACCGCCGGCAAGAAGAAGGGCACCACAGGTCAGCCCACCACGGAGCTGAGGATCTTCTACACCGTAACCTTTATCAACTACGACGGCAGCGTGCTCAGTACGCAGGATGTCGAGGACGGACTGTCGGCAGACCCGCCGGCAGACCCCGAAAAGCCCAGCGACGATTTCTACGACTACGTATTCAAGGGCTGGCAGCTCGACTACAACGTCGTGCAGAGCGATATGACTATCGCGCCGATATTCGAGCCCGTCGAAAAGACGCCGTAGGAGGTGCGATATGGACTGCTCAGTTATCTACTACGCGGCGAGGAAAACCTCGCTGTGCGAAAAAACGCTCAACCGCTGTCTTTCGCAGCTGCGGCTCAGGATCAGCTCGGCGTGCTTCGCCAACGGAGCGCAGCAGCTCGGCGAAAGGCTCATTGAAGCATTCAAGACAAACGGGATTTGCATTGTCGTCGGCGGAACTGAGTTTTCCGACGACCGCTCGGTAACGAGGATCATCTCGAACGCCGCGGCGTCAAGCAAGCCCGAAACGGTCAGAAGACTGCCATGCAGCGGCGGCTTCGGATATATGCTCAGGGCGGGCAATCAGCTTTTGCTGCTTCTGCCCGACGACCCCGCCGTGATCGAGGAGATCCTGCGCGGAGATTTAAGCGAATACATCACCAACACTATAATATAAATGATTGCGAGGGTATATGATATGAACACAAACGCGTTTGAAACCTATGAATCCGTTGTACGCTCTTATTGCCGGCACTTCCCCAAGGTATTTACCGAGGCGACCGGCGCCGTCATCAAGGACGAGGACGGACAGGAGTACATCGACTTTTTCTGCGGAGCGGGCGCAGTAAATTACGGCCACAACAACCCCTACATCAAGCAGAAGCTCGTTGAGTACCTCTCCACCGACGGAATTATCCACGCGCTCGATATGTACACCGTGCCCAAGCGCGAGTTTATCGAGACTCTTGAGGAGAAGATCATCAAGCCCAGAGGTCTTGACTACAAGATTCAGTTCTGCGGCCCCACCGGCACCAACGCGGTCGAGGCGGCTGTCAAGCTCGCGAGAAAGAACACCGGCAGAAGCAATATCTTCGCCTTCATGGGCTGCTTCCACGGCATGACCCTCGGCGCGCTCTCGCTGACCTCCGAGATGTACGCGAGAAACGGCGCAGGCGCGAGCCTCAACGACGTTACCCACATTCCTGCTCCCTATATGTTCGAGGGACTTGACGTTATCGAGTACATGCAGACTCTTATTGACGACGACCACAGCGCGGTTTCAAAGCCCGCCGCCGTTATCATGGAGACCCTGCAGGCTGAAGGCGGCATCCGTCCGTTCTCAGACCAGTTCCTCCGCGACGTAAGAGAGTTCTGCGACAGAAACGATATCCTGATGATCGTCGACGACATTCAGGTCGGCTGCTGCCGCTGCGGCACCTTCTTCTCGTTCGAAAGAGCGGGAATCAAGCCCGATATGGTCGTTATGTCCAAGTCCATCGGCGGTATGGGAATGCCCCTCGCGATCGTTCTTCTCAAGGAGGAGCTCGACAAGTGGAAGCCCGGCGAGCACAACGGCACCTTCCGCGGCAACCAGCTCAGCTTCATCGCCGGCAAGGCTAGCTTTGAGTGGCTGCTCAAGAACGACGTCGAGGCTGAGACAAGACGCAAGGGCGAGATCGTCCGCGAGTTCCTCACCAAAGAGGTCATCGCTCTCGACAGCAGACTTGAGCTTCGCGGCATGGGTCTTATCTGGGGTATCGACTTCGGCAAGATCGATCCCGAGCTCAGCGAAAAAATCATCGAGAAGTGCTTCGAGCAGAACCTCATCTGCGAGTGCGCGGGCAGAAACGGCGCGGTGCTCAAGATCATGCCGCCGCTTGTTATCGACGACGAGCTCCTGATGAAGGGTCTGGAAATCATCGCCAAGGCGACAAAGGAAGCGCTGGAGTAAAAAACACGGGATTGGCGGAGCGCCAATCCCGTGTTTTAGTTGGTAGTTGGTAGTATTTTAGTTGGCAGTTGGTCAGAATAAATATACTACCAACTACTAACTACTAACTGTCAATATTCCACTCCTTTTCTCGCGGCTATGCCTCTGTCGAAGGGGTGTTTTATTTTTTTGAATTCGGTCACGTAGTCCGCGGCGTCGAGGAACCTCTGCGGCGGCTTTCTTCCGGTCATTATAATCTCGATGTTGTTCGGGGCGTTGGTGATGAACTCAAACACCGAGCCCTCTGCGAGCATTCCCTCTTTGATTACGTCGAACACCTCGTCGAGCACGATCATGTCGTAGCGGTCTGACAGGGTGATCGAAACGGCGCGCTCGAAGATCCCGCGGTACATCACGCTGACCTGCTGTTTTTCGCGCTCGTCCATCTCGTAGGTGAATTTCAGCTCGAGCGGACAGGTGGTCAGGGTTATCCCTTCTACCGACTGCAGAGCTGCCCTCTCTCCGCTGTTTTCGGTTTTCAGAAACTGCACGAACATTACGCGCATACGGTTGCCCGCGGCGCGCAGAGCAATGCCCGCCGCGGCGGTGCTTTTGCCCTTTCCGTCGCCGTAGTAGGCGTGAATCATAGACATCTCCTCGCTTCTTTGGTTCATAGGTTTTGGTTTTTGGTTTTGATTTCAGGGCAGGCAATATTGTCCTGCAATTAAATTATAAAACGAAGCTTCCGATTTGACAATACAGCAAAATAAACAAAATTATACAGAGATGTTCGGAAAAGTTCTACAATGGATTTTTCCGCTTATTTTTGCCGGAGCTATTGAAAAAACGACTTGAATGCGCTATAATAACACTTGCGTGACTGCACACTGATATGCGATGAAGCGGGAGGTTGCGGCTGAAAGATGCCGGTTTTTCCGTGGAGTATGTCCGATTTTAAACCGGGCGATT
>NZ_JAHLQB010000019.1 GCF_018918205.1 Lachnoclostridium sp. MSJ-17
CTACTCAGGTAACAATACTGTTGCGACAGGTGACGCAGCTCAACAAGTGTGGACTTACCTTAAAAGCTACGGATATTCCGACAGCGTAGCCGCAGGGATCATCGGTAATATGATGAGAGAGTGCGGCGGCGATACGCTCAATCTTGATTGGAACATTATCGGGCACTATAACGGTGATGAGTTTTACGGCTTATGCCAATGGTGCCTGAGATATACGCCTTCGGGATTCAAAGGCTCAACAATCAAGGAACAATGCGAGTATCTGCAAAAGACGATTAAATCAGAGTTTGCAAATTACGGAGGAAACTATAACGGAATTACTTATAGCGAATTCCTGAAATCCGATACCCGCACGGCGGCGATTGCCTTTGAGCGTGTATATGAGCGTTGCGGCGATTACTCAAATGAGGATTCACGCAGAGCGAATAATGCTGAAAAGGCATATAACAAATTCCATAAATAAAGATAAAGCTGTCGTCCGTGGAGGGCGGCAGCTTTTCTGCGTATATAATTATTTCCCGTTCATTGCTTTAATCATTTGCATTACGGCGGCTTTCTGTTCGGTGTTGAGATTTACCCAACCCTCAAACAATTCCTTTAACTCAGGTGTCATTTCGACCATTTCTCCCTCGGCAAAGAATTGTGATAAAGTTATTCCAAACCCGTTGCAAATTGCTTGCAAGGTGCTAATGGAAGGTACAGTGTTCCGCTTAAATACATTGGCTAAAGTTGTATGTGATAATCCCGATAACTCGGACATCTTATATGTTGTCAGACCTCGTTCATCTAATATTTGTCTTAATCTTTCATTAACGTCCATACCGCTATCACCATCCTTAGTTATATTGTACTAAAAAGAATGGCGATATAATATGAAATAGTTGTATATAAAATATATCCACTCTTGGTTATAATGTGTTATAATATAATTGGGGTGGCATCTATGACTAATTTTGAAATAAAAAAACATACCTGTTGTTTTTCTGGTCATAGAAAAATCTCTAAAAGTGAAATTTTGAATGTTAAGCAACGATTAAGCGAAGCAATCATTTCTGCTATAAAAGATGGGTACTGCTTTTTTGGTACAGGCGGAGCGTTGGGTTTTGATACCCTTGCGGCTCAAACGGTATTAGACCTAAAGAAAAATTATCCCAATATACGCCTGATCCTTGTTCTTCCTTGTCTGTCGCAAACAAGGAATTGGAAAGCAGCTGATATATCGGAATATGAGAGAATAAAGAAAAAAGCAGACAAGGTTGTTTATATATCAAAGGAATATACGAGAGATTGTATGTTCAAAAGAAATCGCCACCTTGTCGATAACAGCAGCTTGTGTATTTGCTATTTAAAGGAGCAATCAGGCGGCACAGCATATACGGTCAAATATGCTATAGCTCACGATTTGAATGTACATAATATCGTTTTGTGATTCACAGAAAATCTAATTGCTAATTCATAGATTTGGTGATATAATTTTATAAAAGATTTTATTATTTGGAGGAGTATTGTGAAGCAAAACATTTATGATAACGAAATATTTTTCAACGGCTAACATTAGATATTACTGATTATCAAAAGTGTAGCAATATTTGGGATATGCAGCGCCAAAGTGAGCTTGCGGACAAGTTTTATAATGCAGAGTTGATTTATGTATAATAAAATCGAGCGAAGGTGAATTATTCATCTTCGCTCGATTATCTTTTTATTCGCTCATAATTTGTTTTAACGGTATTTTTTTCATTGACTGACCATAAGCAAACATAACGCCTTCATATACAACGATAAAAACAGAAAGCGTTATGAAGAACATCAGAAAATCAAACTCATATTCGGGAATACCCTCGACGCCCGAAAAAACAATATCAACCATAATTCTCAATAATGCATACTGATACACGGAACCGATGATAAAGCCGATATACGCCGCCGGGCGGTAGCCGTCGAGAACAGAACGCTTGCAATCAGCGCTATCATAGCCGAATACACGCATCATAGCAATATTCTTTTGGTTGGAGCGGATGACGGTGGTCACGGCGATATACAGCGTGGTAAATGCCAGAACAACGCCGATAATCAACATCATCAAGCCCATCATTTCACTTGACAAATCCTTCATACTTGCCGACATTTGTATCATAGCCGAGAAGCAGAACGAGGAAAAAGCGATGAAGAACACCAAGGTTTTGCGGCTTCTTAATACAGAGCTCCTCATTTCGGCAACAAATGTCTTTTTATCTTTTGTATTTTTGGTTTTGCCCTTTATCTTCACAATACCCTTCAATAGATTAACGCAAGGCTGGCGAAGCTTTAACAGGCTGTTGCATACTGCAATCAAAGCAAAGACCAAAGTGGGAGCAATCACCAGCAGGACGAATAATATCCAATGATAACCAATAGAAAGCTCCGGCAAATAACCGTCTTTATTTTGTAACTCATAAAACTGCGGCATTAACGCAAATGACAGCAAATAGCCGACGAAACAACCAAGAAATACACTCAAACCGAAAACAGAAAAGCCCTTTGCGATTTTGAAATCAGAATAACCCAGAGCCTTTAATATCCCGATTTCCTTTGAATGGCTGTCTATGTAATGCTTGATATAGAAAAACAGCATCACAACGGTAGTGATCGCCAAGCAGCCGCCGCTGACGGCACAAACGACCTTTGAAGTCATAATCTGTGCGTCGTAGAACATCTGCGCGTAGGGGTTGTCAATCAGACCGGCTATCGCAGTTAAATCCAAATAATAGTTTAAAAACATATTGCAGACGGTTACCGCACAGCAGGTCATAATGGAAATTCCGAACAACTTTACGCTGTCCTTGATACTGACAATCATACCGTCACCACCCGATCTCGTAAGCCGTCTTTTTATCCGTGTTTTCGGTAACGCTGACGATTTTGCCGCTGTTCATCTTAATGATTCTGTCGGCAGTTTCGGCTATATTGCTGTTGTGCGTTACCATAATCATCGTAAAGCCCTGTTCCTCGTGCAGCCTGATGATATAGTCGAGTACCTGTCTGCCTGTTTCTTCATCTAATGCTCCTGTCGGCTCGTCAAGAAAAAGTACCTTCGGATTCTTTGCGAGCGCTCTTGCTATCGCTACACGCTGTTGTTCGCCGCCGCTGAGTTCTGATGGTAATTTTCTGCGCTTATCGGATAAGCCGACCGCTTCGATATATTTCAGATATTCCTTGTTATTGTCGAGGTCAGCACCCATCCTTACATTCTTTTCTACATTTAGATGGGGTAGCAAATAATACTGCTGAAAGATATAAGCCGTGTTCTCACGTCGGAACTTTGTCAGATCCTTTTCGCTCATATTGCCGAGTTCTTGGCTGTCATAAACAACACAACCGCCGTCTGAAGTCTCCAAGCCCGAAATGACATTGAGAAAGGTTGATTTTCCCGAACCTGAAGCCCCGAGTATGACGATAAACTCACCGTCATTGATGCGAACGGAAACTCCATCCAGCGCTTTAAAGCGACTTTCGCCTTTTCCGTAATATTTTGTTAAATCATTTATCTCTATCATTATGATTTTCCTTTCAGTCTTTCTGTCAGCAATGCTTTGAAAACTTCCGTCAGCATTATGCCGATCTCAACTTCCGTAAAGCGACACATAGATGTTGCGCAGAGGGTGGCAATGCCGTGAGAATATATCCACAGGTGTCGGTACAATATAACAGCGTCATCTGCCGATACAGGATATTCATCGGTAATTGATTTTAAAATATCGGTATAGTTGTCATCAATTTCGGGAAGTATTCTATTTACGCCTATATTACCGGATGTTTTTCGCATAAACAAAAGTTGAAACAGCTTGGGCTCATTTATTGCAAACTGAATATATGACTGACCAACGCCCTTAAAGGCAGGGGTTTGCTGTAATCCTTGCTCAACATATTCGGAATATATCTCACGAGCTTTTGCTTCAATCCCGTTAAGCACCTCGCCCATATTATCAAAAACGGTAAATATCGGTCTTGCCGAGCTGCCAAGATAATTGCCGATTTCTCTTGCAGTAACGGCAGAAATGTCACGCTCACGCAGAATTGCTAAGCCTGCGTCGATAATGTCTTCTTTTGTAAATTTTGCTTTAGGGGGCATAATAAGCTCCTTTCTAAAACAATCGTTTTATAACGTTTGTTTTATTATAAAGTATAATAATCGTTTTGTCAATAGCTGGATTTGTAACGCCCAAACTCGCAATGAAATGAAAATACCCTACTTACCAAGAATTACTCCCCGGAAAGCGAATAAACAGTGATTTTTGAAGCTGAAAAGCGTTACATATCATAAAGTATAACTCATATAGAAAATTGCCGACGGAGCTTTGATTTGAAACCTCCGTCGGCTTTGTCTCGCTATCTTTCAATGTCTTGGGAATGGCGGTTGTGAGTGCGGCACTGCTTGCTCTCCGCTTGCAGCTGTTTGAGCCTGTTTCTTACGCTCTGCTTTTCGGGCACTGGGGATTGCCTGTCAGAAGCTTGGTTGGATTTCACCTTGCGCTCCCAATCGGACAGGTCACGGCGGTATTGCTCGACAATCTCGGTTGCTTTTTTGAAAGTGCTGATAAATACCTCTGCGTCCGGGTAGCCTTCGTCCTGCAAAATTGTCGGGATTGCGTCCAGCTTGACGGCGATGGTTTTCTCCGTCTGCTGAATCTTCTGCTCTAATACCTTGCGCTCCTTGCCCTTGAACAGACCTTTTGTTTCGGCAAGCTGCGCTTGCAGCTTTGGCAGCTCCACGTCCTGCAATCGGCGAATCGCCGCCGCTTCGTCCTGCACCTTCAACATCAGCTTTTGCATAACACGGTATTCGTCCATATCGACGCTCAGCACAGGCTTGGGCGGCAACTGCTGTGTGCGAATCATATCCCGTAACAGTTCCTTTGCCTTGCCGACAATCGAGCGGAACAGCTTTGGCAGCCAACCGTTTTGCTTGATGGATTCACTTGTTTTCTCTTGAATCTCCTCCTTTTTCACAGCGAGGATTTTGACTTCCTCTATACCCGACACCAACGCCAAATCAGCAGTGCGGTTCCATTCTTGTCTTGCAGCGTTGTCCGCTTCAATCTCCGCCGCTCTCGGATTGTTCTTGCCGATTTTCTTGGTCGGCAGATAGACGCTCTCGCTCTCGAACACCTTTAGCTTGTGTTCCGAATCGGCAACTTCCTTGTTGATAAGGTCGGTGTAAAACGTCTTGACCTCCTGCAAGAACGGCTCGCCCTTGAATTGCTTGTCCTTGACGGTAAACATATGCTGCTCGTAAACCTCACCCTTTTTGATAATCTTGCAACCGTTGCGGAGCTTGCCGCTTTCGTCCAAAATCTCTTTCTTGGTACGGACATGCTTGCCCTGTTCGTTATAAAAGAGATTGCGTGAAGCGGTCTTGATTTCGGGTTGCTCCAACAATCTGCGCTCACTGAATATCAGGTGAATGTGGTAGTTAGTCTTGCGCTTGTTGTGATGAAGTGCCGAGACGCACTCCACATTGTAGCGTTTGTGAAATTCGTCCGTGAAGCTTTCCAACACTTGCTGAGGATTGAGCCTTGTATATACTTCGGGAAGCGCAATAATCAGCTCCCTCGCTTCAATGCACTTTCCCTCAACATTACTGCGCTTGAACTCAATTTGCGCCTCTTTGGCAAGGGCAGACCAAAACTCCGAATCGGCGGTTTGATAGGTGGCGTAAAGATTCTCCTGCCGTGCGTGGCTGGTGATATAGTTGATTCTTCCTTTGACATTAGACAGCTTCGACATTTGGATAAAGCTGTGTCGTGTCATATTACTCCAATCTGTTTACGCCGCCCTCAGCTCCCCGCAGGGGCGAAATACCCCTTGCATAAATTCCGTGAATTTGTGCAAGAGGTGTATTTCGCTCTCAGTCGCCGAGGGCTCTTTATTTACTCTACCTTGCGGACTTCGCTCTGATTCAAAAGGTTTCTGCCCTGATTGGCGGTCATAAATCTATCCAGTGTATCGCTGCGAATAATCTTCTTGCGACCTACCAAAAGCACAGGCAGCTTGCCCCAGCTAATGAGCTTGCGCATAGTATTTCTTCCGATTCCGCTGACTTCGGCGGCTTCGTCAATTGTCATACCTATTTTAGATGTGCTCGTTTCGTTCACCTCCCCGTTTAGATTGCAAAACGCAACTTTGATATTATCATTATACTTAAAATAATACTATTTGTCAACTCATATTGCAACTCATTTTTAAATGTTTTTAAAAATATACGAAAATTAGGTTGCAAAATAAATATGTTTATGCTATAATAGTAGTCAAGAGGAGATGAGTATCGTGAAAAACAATAAACCATTCACTCCAAAACAGGTCGGCGAACGCATTAAGGAACGCCGAACGGAGTTAAATCTGTCAATGCCTGAGCTTGGCAGACGCGTCAGCGTCAACAAATCAACCATTCAGCGATATGAAGCAGACGGCGTTGACCCAAAGCGGACAATGATTATCAACGGTCTGGCGCAGGCACTGCTGACAACTCCCGAATGGCTGACAGGGCTTTCCGATGAAAAGGAATACAGCAACTATACCGTGTGCCAGATGTCTTTGGAAAAGCACGTCAAGGCATATCTGGAAACAGTGACTTCCGCTGTTGACGGTGAGCCGAGACAGGAAATGCTGACAACCTTCCTCGGTCAGATTATCGACCTCTACGCTATCCTGACAAAATACTTTGCCCTCTCAATGGAGAAGGTCAATCAGGTTGCAGTGGACGAGGGCTTGAAGGAATCAATCAGAAAATACGCTATCAATATCGGCTCTATCACAGAGCAGGTTTATCAAAGGGAAATGCAAACGCCCGTTGACGATATTAAAAAATATCTTGACGGCATACTTCACTTATACGACGAGGGCAGGACAAAAACGTCAATGCCCGAACTTCTCGGAATGGTTGAGCAATCCGAACAGAAACTGCTCGACAAGCAAAATTCCGTGGCACCTTAACAATTCAATCATCAATTTTGCGCACAACATATATCACAGCGCCGATTGCCACGGATAGAAAGGAGAAAACATATCAATGGCAAAAGGCTCTGTAAGAAAGAAAGGTAAAAAGTGGTACTACCGCTTCTACGTGGAAAATGAAAGCGGCAACTTGGTACAGCGTGAATTTGTCGGCACGGAGAGCAAAAGCGAAACCGAAGCTATGCTCCGCAAGGCGATGGAGGACTACGAGGAAAAGAAATTCGTAGCGAAATCCGAAAACATCACCGTCGGGGAGTTGCTCGATATGTGGGTTGAGGAAGCATTGAAGCCCGGCAATCTGAGCAACGGCACGGTGATGTCCTATGTGGGTACGGTGGCACGAATCAAAAAGCACCCGATCGCACAGCGAAAGCTGAAAACGGTGACAGCCGACCATCTGCAAGCGTATATGGATTTGCTCAGCTTCGGCGGCAAGAATCCCGACGGCACAACGGCAAAGGCTCTGAGCAAGGGCTACATACGGTTGTTCTCGGCAGTCATGCAAGGAGCGTTTCGATTTGCGGTCTTTCCGAAAAAGCTGATTACGTTCAATCCTATGCAGTATGTTGTCTGGCGGCAAAAGAAGAACGTCATAGAGTTGTTCTCGGACGTGGACGAAGCGGCAACGCCGACGGTTACTCATAAGCAGTATTTGAAGCTGACGGAGTATCTGAAAGTAAAACAGAACCCTGCTTTGCTCCCGATACAAATTGCTTATTACACGGGCTTGCGAATCGGCGAGGTCTGCGGCTTGACGTGGAGCGACATCAACCTTGACGAACAATATCTCACGGTCAGGCGCAGTATCCGTTACAACGGCGACAGACACAAGTTTGAAATCGGCACGACAAAGAGGAATAAAGTCCGCACGGTGGATTTCTGCGATACGCTGTCAAATATCCTGCGGCAAGCAAAAGCAGAGCAGGAGAAGAACGCAAAGGACTACGGCGAGCTATACAGCCGCAACTTTTACGTTGAGGTTACAGAGAAAGACCGCCAATATTATGAGGTCTATTCTCTGTCAAGCACCGAGGAAGTCCCCGACAGTTACAAGCCAATCAATCTTGTGTGTTTGCGACCTGACGGAACCTATGAATCACCAAGTACAGTGGGGACAGTATGCAGGGCAATCCGAAAAAAGGTTGAAGGATTGGAGAATTTCCACTTTCATATGCTCCGCCACACGTTCACAAGCAATCTGATGTCAGGCGGCGCAGCGCCAAAGGACGTACAGGAGCTGCTCGGACATTCCGACGTCAGTACCACAATGAACATTTACGCTCACGCTTCAAGAGAAGCAAAGCGCACCTCAGCCCGACTGCTTGACAAGGTGGTCGGTGAATAAAAAACTTTCCCTTGTTTGTCCTCATAAGGGAAAAAACAAGGGAAAGTAAGCATAATTTGAGTATGAGCTGCGGTATTTAGCTGATAATTACTGAGGTTTGATAGGAAAAATCAGATAAATTCTGATTTATCGCAGTTACTATTATGGCAATCGCAGGCAGCCTTATATGAGGTTGCCTGTTTTTTATGCCCTGAAACGAATCGCAAACTACGATTTTCTCCTGTTTCTTATATAATATAGGTAAAGGAGAGGATACGGTATGAAAAGAACGTTAGCTGATGTTCGCCCTGAACTTATAAATGAATGGTCACAGCGCAATTTACCTCTTACGCCGAACAGCGTAACGCACGGCTCTAATAAAATAGTATGGTGGAATGGCAAATGCGGACACGAATGGCGAGCTTCAATAAAAAACAGAGTAGTGTATTACTGCCATAGGCAAGAAGCCGCTTTGAATGGTTGTTATTTTAATGTGCATTCGCCAAAGACAAAAGCCAGCATTCGTAAAATTCCAATGATTGATTCCGTAAAAGAAGCC
>NZ_JAHLQB010000002.1 GCF_018918205.1 Lachnoclostridium sp. MSJ-17
ATTTAGTGGAATTGATAAACTTCGCGTCGCACTCCGTTTGAAGCACCCGCAAAAAGGGCGCAGTTATAGAATGCTCCACGATTTACTATTATAAACCATAAGACGCCGATTTGTCAAGGTTTTTTTCGGGATTTTTGTGTGCAGCTGGCAGTTTGTGCGCTGACCCAGTCACTGCGATTACTGCCAATGCAAAAAGCGAACGCCTTACGCGTCCGCTTTATCCTCATTTTTCTCACTCTCGGCGGCGAGCTTCTTCTGAAGCTCTTCCCTGCCGACGGCGAGCATAAGCTTTATTCTGTTCTCCTGGTTGACCTTCGGAGCGCCGGGGTCGTAGTCGATAGTCACGATGTTCGCGTTCGGGCGGATCTCCTTTATCTTGCGGATAGCGCCCTTGCCGTTGATGTGGTTCGGCAGACAGCCGAACGGCTGTGTGCAGACGATGTTCTCGTATCCGGTATCGGCAAGCTCGATCATCTCCGCGGTGAGCAGCCAGCCCTCGCCCATTTTGCTGCCGTAGCCGATTACGCCCTTGACAAGCTCCTTGGTGTGGGCATACTGATGCGGCGGAACGAAGTTGAAACGCTTTGCCGCCTCGATCATCAGCGTCTCGAGCTTTGTCACGTAGTCGAGCAGCGCCTTGCAGAACTCGTACTTGAGGCGGTTGCCGCCGAACATCTTGTAATCCTCAAGACGGTTGTCGACCTTGAAAGACGCGAAGCCCATAAGACCGGGCACGCAGACCTCACAGTCCTGCTCGGCGAGGAATTCCTCAAGGCCGTTGTTCGCCATTTTTGAATATTTTACGTAGATCTCGCCGACGATGCCGACCTTAACCTTTGGCACGCGGTTTACGGGGATCTTTGAGAAATCCTTTGTCAGCTTGTGGAGCGTCTCGTCGATCTCCTCAAGGGTGTAGCCCTTGCCCTCGATCAGCATTTCCGCAAGACGGTCGCTCCAGGTGTTTACGAGAGCCATGGTCTCGCCCTTGTTGACCTCGTAGGGCTTGATCTGGTTGGCGAGGAGCATGAGCTGGTCGCCGTAGACAAGTCCGCCGACAAAGCGCCTGATGAGCGGAAGCGTGAGCGAGAAACCGGGATTCTTTTCCATGCCGAACGAGAGCGAGATGACCGGCACAAATTCAAAGCCTGCCTTCTTGAGCGCCTTTCGCAGCAGGAAGATGTAGTTTGACGCGCGGCAGCCGCCGCCTGTCTGGGTGATCATCAGCGCTGTCTTGTGAACGTCGTATTTTCCGCTCTGGAGTGCGTGGATGAACTGACCGATTACGAGCAGCGCCGGGTAACAGGTGTCGTTGTGGACGTATTTAAGACCCGTCTGCGCGATTTCAGGACCCGTCGTTTCGAGCAGCTCCGCCTTGTAGCCGTAGTGCATAAAGACGTTTTTGAGCATTTTAAAATGTATGGGCGCCATGTTTGGCATGAGTATCGTGTACTCGCGCTTCATCTGCTTGGTAAAGAGCAGACGCCCTGTTTTTTTGTCATACTTCAAATCTGCCATAAGAATTCCTTCTGTATCAGTCGGTAGTTAATGAAAATAACCGCTAATCGTTATCAATCGCGGCGAGCAGGCTTCTGATCCTGATCTTGACCGCGCCGAGATTTGTGATTTCGTCTATCTTGATCTGTGTGTAGATCTTGTTCTTTGCCTCGAGTATCTCGCGCACCTCGTCGGTGGTGATGGCGTCGACGCCGCAGCCGAAGGAAACGAGCTGCACAAGCTCCATGTCCTTGCGCGTGGTGACGTACTTTGCCGCCGCGTACAGGCGCGAATGGTAAGTCCACTGGTTGAGCACTCCCGTGTGGAAGCGGTCAACTCGCGGTGATACAACGTCCTCGCTGACGATCGCAACATCAAAGCCCGCGATGAGCTTGTCGATACCGTGGTTGATCTCGGGGTCGATGTGATACGGTCTGCCCGCGAGCACAAAGATTTTCTTTCCCTCGTGCTCAGCCTTGCGGATGATCTCCTCACCCTTTGACTGGACCTTCGCGCGGTAACGCTCCTGCTCCTCATACGCCCTCTTCGCCGCGACTCTCACCTCGTTGAGCGTGATGTCCGGGAAATAGAAGCTCAGACGCTCGTAAGCCTTCTTCGGGAAGTCCTTGGGACGGTGAATGCCGAAGTACTCCTTGATGAAGTTGACCTTCTTGACGTCCTTCATGTTGTTTCGGATAACCTCGGGATAGTAAGCGACGACGGGACAGTTGTAGTGGTTGTCGCCGAGGTGCTCGTCGAAGTTATAGGACAGACAGGGATAGAAAATCGTCTCTATTCCCTCGTCGATCAGGGTCTGCACATGACCGTGCATAAGCTTTGCCGGGAAGCAGACCGTGTCGCTCGGGATCGTCTGCTGACCGCGCTGGTAGAGCTTGCGGTTCGAGAACGGAGAGTGTACGACCTCGAATTTCAGCTCCGTAAAGAAGCGGTACCAGAACGGATACAGCTCGAACATATTCAGTCCCATAGGAATGCCGAGCTTGCCGCGCAGTCCCTCGACGGGGCGGTAGGTTTCGAGCAGACGGAGCTTGTATTCGTACATATTCATGCCCGTGGCAGGCGCTTTTTTGGTGATCGGCCGCTCACAGCGGTTGCCCGCAATGAACTTTCTTCCGCCGCCGAAAGAATTGATTGTCAGGCGGCAGTTGTTATTGCACAGGCCGCAGTTCGTCACCTTTATCTCGTGAACGAAGTCGCGCAGCGCCTGCGAATCGGCAAGCTTGCTCCTTCCCGTGCCCTTGGATTTTTTCATGGAGTAAAGAGCCGCGCCGTACGCGCCCATCAGACCCGCGATGTTAGGTCTGACAACCTCTACGCCCATTTCCATTTCAAACGCGCGGAGCACCGCGTCGTTGAGGAAGGTTCCGCCCTGAACGACGATTTTCTTGCCGAGCTCGTCGGGGCTTGAGGCGCGGATAACCTTATATAATGCGTTCTTGACGACGCTCAGAGACAGACCCGCCGAGATATCCTCGATGGTCGCGCCGTCCTTCTGAGCCTGCTTGACGCTTGAATTCATAAATACCGTGCAGCGCGAGCCGAGGTCGACGGGACGCTTGGCGAAAAGACCGAGCTTTGAAAACTCCTCGATGCCGTAGCCGAGGGCGTTGGCGAAGGTCTGCAAAAAGCTGCCGCAGCCCGAGGAGCAAGCCTCGTTGAGGAAAATGTTGTCGATCGCTCCGTTGTGAATCTTGAAGCACTTGATGTCCTGTCCGCCGATGTCAATTATGAACTCGACGTCGGGCATGAAATACTTAGCCGCCGTGAAGTGGGCTATGGTTTCGACGATTCCGTAGTCCACGTCGAAGGCGTTGCGGATAATGTCCTCGCCGTAGCCGGTGACCGCCGAAGAAGCGACGTCCAAATCCGGATTTATTCCGTAGACCTCCTCGAGGAAAGCCTTGATGATTTCAACGGGGTTGCCCTTTGAGGGCAGATATTTTGAGTAGAGCAGCTCGCCGTCGGAGTTGAGAACAACGCCCTTGACGGTGGTCGAGCCGGCGTCCATTCCGATGTACGCCCTGCCCTTGTAGCCCTTGAGCTCCTTCTGCTTTACATCAGCCTTTGAGTGGCGCTGACAGAAGCTCTCGTACTCGCCCGGGCTGATGAAAAGCGGCTGGTTGAAGGCGAAATTTCCCGAGCCGTGGTAATCCTTGACCGCCTCGATGACCGAATCGAAGTCAATCGGCTGTTCGGCGCAGAGAGCCGCTCCGCAGGCTACGTAGTAGAGCGAATTCTCGGGGCAGATGCCCTTGGTGCCGAGGGTGCGGTCAAAGCAGTTGCGCAGCTCGCTCATAAAGGTCAGAGGGCCGCCGAGGTAGACTATCTGTCCCTCGATCTCTCTGCCCTGCGCGAGACCCGCGACGGTCTGGCTGACGACCGCGTTGAATATGCTCTCGGCGATGTCGCTCTTGCGCGCGCCCTGGTTGAGCAGTGGCTGGATATCCGTTTTCGCGAACACGCCGCAGCGTGAGGCGATGGTGTAGGTCTTTTCGCACTGCTTGGCGAGGTCGTCCATTTCCTCGAGCGGAACGTTGAGGAGTGTCGCCATCTGATCGATGAACGCGCCCGTACCGCCGGCGCAGGTGCCGTTCATGCGCACCTCAAGGCCGTTTGTCAGGAAGAGTATCTTCGCATCCTCGCCGCCGAGCTCAATCACAACGTCGGTGCCCGGGATAAACGTGTTCGCGGCAACTCTTGTGGCGTAAACCTCCTGCACAAAGTCGATGCCGCAGTCCTGGGCGACTCCCATTCCCGCGGAGCCCGAAAGCGCGACAAGCGCCTTGTCCGCGCCTTTGATCTCTTTTCTGACGCGTTCGAGCAGCTCGGCGATTTTCTCGGTGATCTGGGAATAATGGCGCTCGTATGTGCTGTATATCAGCTTGTTGTCATCATCGAGCACGACGCACTTTATTGTGGTCGAGCCGATATCAAGTCCTAATCTCAAAAGTCCGCCTCCTAAACCTCATCGCGGTATTGCCTTGATAATTTTTATGCGCGGGTTTCTTCGCCGAGAAAGCTCCCGACATTATTCGACAAAAAGTGATAAAAAACCCTATAATAATCCATAATCAATTTATTATAATTCTTTTTAGCGAGTTTATAATTCTGATTTAGAATTATTCGACTATATTAATGATTATATCACCATTGACAAAAAGGAACAACGGTCAGATTTTGGATTTTATACAGTTTTGTAGTAAAATTCTGTAGTTTCTGCCGCCTATCTTACCTCTCCGCTCATTAAAACAAGGTCTGACATTACATCAGACCTTGTTGAATCATAAAAATTTATTCAGGCTTCCTTAACTCTGAGGATAACCGAGCAGTGCGCCGGGAGCTTGAGTTCGGTGCCGCTCAGGCTCGCCTTTTCCTTGCCTGTTGACAGGTCGGCGACAAGCTCGGGTGACTTGAGCATTTCTTCGGTGATAGTGAGCTGCTTTGAGTTCTCAGCGTCAAAGTTGTGGAGAACCATGACCTGCTTGCCGTCGTACTCGGTGATGAACGCGCCGACGGTATCGTCGCCCATATCTGGAGTTGACACTACCCTGCCGCGTTGGATTTCGGGATTCTGGAGCTTCGCCTTGATTATTTTGCGGTAGAAATTGAGCAGCGAATCCTTGTCCTTGAGCTGCTGCTTAACGCCGCCGTTTGTCGGAGGTTCAAAGGTGTCGCCGGCGCCCTGTACGTAGATTTTCGGCATATCGTCGCTGTCAAATACCATAGGCGTGCGGTAATTCGCGTCGCCCGAGGGGTTCGGCGCCGTCATGCCGATTTCCTCGCCGTAGTAGGTGAAGGAATTGCCCGGGAAGAGCATGTAGACAGAGGCGGCGAATTTTTCGTAGTCAAGACCCTTCGACTCGAGGGCGTTTGCGATGCGCACCTGATCGTGATTCGAGAGGAACATGGCGTTGATCTCGTCGGGATTTGCCTTGCGCATCTTCTCGTCGTAGCCGCTGACCTTGGAAACGAGAGCCTTGCCCTTCTGGGTGTTCATAAACTCAACAATGGTGCCGGAGGTCGTGGCGTACTTGAACGCGAACTGGCTGTCGATGCCGCTCTTGTAAAGCTCCTCGATGTCCGCGTCGCCCGACCATGTTTCGCCGACGATATATACGTCGGGATTTATGCCGCGGCAGGTCTTAACAAACCACTCGAGGAACTCCTCGCCGTTGGTTTCCTTGTTGGTATAAAACTTGCACGCGTCAAGACGGAAGCCGTCGACTCCGCGGTCGAGCCAGAACTTGGCGATTTTCGTAAACTCCTCGCGGGTCGCTTCGGAATTGAGGTTCCATTCGGGCATGGACTGAGAGAAATTCGCCTCGCAGGCGTAGTCGCCGAGAACAACGACTTGGGTGTCGGGGCTGAAATAGTCCTTCTCGTGGATCTCAAAATATTTGGCGTTGCCGTCGAGGTTGCCCTCAGTTACCTCCATCGCCGCCTTTGTGAAGAGCGGGTTCTGCGAGGAAATGTGGTTGAGGACGAGATCGATAATAAGCTTTATCCCGCGCTTGTGGCACTCGTCGACAAGGGTATCAAAGGTATCAAGCGTGCCGAACGCCGGGTCGATGTCGTAGTAATTCTCAACGTCGTACTTGTGATAGGACTTTGACGGCATGATCGGGGTGAGCCAGATGCCGTCTATGCCCAGATCCTCTCCCGTGTTCGGGTCGCCGTCGTTGAGGTAGTCGAGCTGTGAAATAATTCCCTGCAGGTCGCCGATAGCATCGCCGTCGGAGTCGCAGTAGGACTGGGTGAATATCTCGTAAAAATTGCGATACTTGTCAGTTGACGCTTCAGCCTTGCGGCTGTCCATAACGTCGCCGCCGCAGCCGGAAAGAACAGCGGAAGCGATCAGCAGAGCGCACAAAATAAGAGAAATTGATTTTTTCATAGAAGCACCCCGTAAATCAGAGTAGAGTAATATCGTTCCTTTGTCAATGAAATGTGATTAGCGAGAGTCTGATGAACACTTCCCGCGTAAACGGGCAGCTTGACTTCATCGAACCCATAGTCCGCGAAACGGAAAACGCGAAACGGAAAACGCGAAACGGAAAACGCGTAATAAAATAAGGGCGGCAGCCGGAGACTGCCGCCCGTAAGAGCATATGAGTTTAATAAAGAGAATTAACCCTTTACGCCGCCCGCGGTTACGCCTTCTACATAATAGCGCTGCATGATGAGGAAGAGCGTTGTAATCGGAATAGCTACCATTACAGAGCCCGCGAGGAACTGCTTGTAGTACTCGTTGATAAACTCGGCGCTTACCATTGACTGCAGACCGATAGCTACGGTGTACAGTTCGCGCTTATCACCCATGATGATCTTAGCCAAGATGAAGTCGCACCACGGACCGATGAAGGAGGTCAGTACGGTGTAAACTACGATAGGCTTTGACATCGGGAGAATGATCTTCCAGAAAATCTGGTTTCTGGTTGCGCCGTCGATTGTTGCGGCTTCGTCGAGAGCACGCGGAATGGTGTCGAAGAAGCCCTTTGAAATCTGGAAGCCCAAGCCTGCGCCGGAGCTGTAGCAGATTACGAGAGCGATGAGGTTCTGGTTAAGACCCATAGCCTTGAGGAGGTAGTAGATAGCGATCATGGTCATGAAGCCGGGGAACATACCGAGGATCATGGCAACGTTCATCAGCTTTTTACGAGCGCCGAATCTCAGACGGCTGAAGGTGTAGGAAACAGCCAGAACGGAGATAGTGGAGATAATGCAGCTGAAGATAGCTACTACGAAGGTGTTAAGGAACCATCTGGGGAAGTTGATCGATGAAGAACCCGCGCTTGTGAAGAGCTTGATGTAGTTGTCAAACGTCCACTCGTGAGGAATGAGGTACGGAACCGTAGTCATTGACTCGGCGCGGAAGGAGTGCATTACAAGGTATACAAACGGAGATACCCAGATAATGCCGAGAATCGCAAGGATGAGATAGATGAAGAAGTTAGCAATGCGTCTTCTGAATTTATAACTTTTTATCATGAGAACGCCTCCTCATCCTTCATAGACTTCGAGTTGTTGTATACAATCAGCGAGATGGTCGCGCAGACAATGAATACGAGAATACCGATTGCCGCCGCGAGACCGTAGTCCTGAGTATCCATGGACAGCTTGAACAGCCATGTTACAAGGATATCGGTACGACCCGCCTGATAGTAATCCTGCGTGGTGGGACCGCCGCCTGTCAGCAGGTAGATAACGTTGAAGTTGTTGATATTGCCGACGAATGTGGTGATCAGCTGAGGTGTGGTAACGAAAATCATGTACGGGAGAGTGATGGCGGTGAAGGTCTTAACGGGAGTAGCGCCGTCGATACGCGCGGACTCGTAAAGATCCTCAGGAATGTTCATCAGAATACCGGACATTGAAAGAATGGTATAAGGAATACCAACCCAGATGTTGACGATTACAACCGTCGCACGAGCCATAAAGGTCGTACTGTTGAGGAACTGGATCTCTATCGTCTCCGTTCCGCCGAACAGGTGGCTGATATCGGTCAGAAGAACGTTGATAGCACCGTTGACCTGGAGCATCTGGTTCATGAGAAGCAGGGATACGAACTGGGGAACCGCGATAGCGATAACGAAGAGGGTTCTCCAGAGACCCTTGAACTTGATACCCTTCTTGTTGATCATCAGAGCGACGATCATACCGAGGATATAGTT
>NZ_JAHLQB010000078.1 GCF_018918205.1 Lachnoclostridium sp. MSJ-17
ACATCAACATCGGCAGAAGCCGCGACGTCATCATTCTCGGCGGCGGCAAGATCTCGTTCTACCTGGCGCAGAGACTCCTCAAGGCGGGCATCGGCGTTAAGATCATCGAGAAGAACCCGCAGCGCTGTGACGAGCTTTCCGACCTGCTTCACGAGGCGGTCATTATCCACGGCGACTGCATGGATCAGGATCTGCTTCTCAGCGAGGGCATCGAGCACGCCGACGGCGTGATCGCCCTGATGGACTACGACGAGGAGAATATCCTCATTTCAATGTACGTGCGCAATGTTTCGCGCGCGAAAATCATCACCAAGGTCAACAACGCGCACTTCGATTCGATCGTTGAGCAGCTCAACATCGAGTGCGTCATCAACCCGAAGAAAATTGCGGGCGAGTATATTGCCCGTTATATCCGCGCGGTACAGAACTCTCTCGGCAGCAACGTCGAGACGCTCTACCGCCTCAACGAGGGCAGGGTAGAGGCGCTTGAGTTCCGCGTAAAGAGCAGCTCCCGCGTCGCTAATATCCCTCTCTCAAAGCTGAACCTCAAGGACGATCTGCAGATCATTTCCATCGCCCGCAGGGGCAGGATCATTCTCCCGACAGGCTCGGATTCCGTCATGCCCGACGATTCCGTCGTCGTTATCACAAAGCACAAGGGCCTCAAGGACCTTGACGACATTCTGAGCAGACGCTGAGGGATTGGTTATGAATAAAAGATTGATTGTCTATATCCTCGGCTGGGTTCTGATAGTCGAGGGCGCGGCAATGCAGCTGTGCACCGTAACCTCAATTATTTACGGAGAACACGAGGCGCTGTACTTCCTCGGCACGGGTATTGTCAGCGCGGTTCTGGGCGTGCTCGCCGTCAAGGTGAAAAAGCCGAAGAACATGGTGCTCTACCAGAAGGCAGGCTTCTGCGCGACGGCTCTGAGCTGGATCGTGCTCTCGCTTGTCGGCGCAATGCCGTTCTTCCTCAGCAGAGAGATACCGAACTACATCGACGCTCTGTTTGAGACTATCTCGGGCTTCACCACTACGGGAGCGACGATCCTCGTCGAGGTCGAGCGGCTCAGCCACAGAATGCTGATGTGGCGCAGCCTTATGAACTGGCTGGGCGGCATGGGCGTAATCGTGTTCCTGCTCGCGCTTATCCCGAAGCTCGGCGGTCAGCAGAATATCTATCTCATGCGCGCCGAAAGCCCGGGTCCGATCGTCGGCAAGGCGGTGCCCAAGATGCGCCACTACGCCGCTATGCTCTACGGCATCTACTTCGGACTGACGATGCTGGAGATGATCCTCCTGCTCTGCGGCGGCATGGAGTTCTTTGACGCGATAAACACCAGCTTCGCGACCGCCGGCACAGGCGGCTTCGGCGTGAGAAACGCGAACATCGCCGCCTACGACACCTACTATTTCCAGACGGTTATCGCGGTATTCATGATGCTGTTCGGCGTGAATTTCTCCGTGTATATCCTGATAATAACGCGTAAGTTCCTGCAGGCGGCAAAGATGGAGGAGCTGTGGTTCTACCTCGGCTTCATCGTGCTGTCGACGGTCATAATCGGCATCAATATCATGCCGCTCTATCCGACCGCCTACGACGCGTTCCACCAGTCGTTCTTCTACACCTCGTCGATCATAACCACGACGGGCTTCGGCATAGGAGACGTCAACCACTGGCCGATGCTCTCGAAGTCGATAATAATGTTTCTGACCTTCCTCGGAGCGATGGCAGGCAGTACGGGCGGCGGCTTCAAGGTCGCGCGATTGCTCCTGCTCGCGAAGGAAGCTAAGAAGGAATTCCTGCTTCTCGTTCACCCGCGGAATATCCGTCAGGTGAAGATGGACGGCAAGACCGTCGACCACAACACGATGCGCAGTACCTCTGTGTTCCTCGTCGTGTACATGGCGATTTTTGTCATCAGCTTCATTCTGGTTTCGATCGACGGAAAGGGCTTTGTGACGAGCTTCACCTCAGTCGCGGCTACCCTCAATAACACGGGTCCGGGTCTCGGCGACGTAGGCCCCGTCGGCAACTACACGTTCTATTCGCCTTTCGCGAAGTGCGTGCTGTCGTTTGATATGCTCGCGGGCAGACTTGAGCTTTATCCTCTGCTCCTTCTCTTCGCGCCCGCGGCGTGGAAAAGATCATAAATCTGAAAAACTACAGGGCGGGCATTTGTCCGCCCTTTTTTGGAACTGATATGAAAAAAGTAATCTGTATTCTCTTTTGCCTCATGCTTTTCTCGGGGTGCGGCTATTCGAATGTTGCAAGCGAGAGCTTTGAGAGCATGGACACCTTTATGAAAATCGATATCTACGGCAGCGCCGATACCGCCGCCGAGATCCGCGCCGAAATCGAGAGCCTTGACAGCCTTCTCTCCGCGCAGGACGACTCAAGCGAGATCGGCAGGCTGAATAAAAACGGCAGCGCGGAGTTTTCCGAGGATACCGCAGACCTGCTCTCTCAGGCGCTCGAGCTGTGCGCGGACACAGACGGCGCGCTGGATATCTCGGTCTATCCGCTCGTCGAGGCGTGGGGCTTCATCGACAAAAACTACCGCATACCCGGCGAAAGCGAGATAGATGACCTGCTAAAAAACACGGACTACCGAAAAATCACCCTCTCAGGCGGCAGGGCTTATCTCGGGAGCGGAATGAAGCTCGACCTCGGAGCCGTTGCGAAGGGCTACGCCGCGGACAAGGCGGTCGAGCTTATGAAGCAAAACAACGTCAGAGCAGGGATCCTCAACCTCGGCGGCACGGTCGCGGCGGTGGGAGAGAAGCCGAACGGCGAGAAATGGCGCGTAGGCATCTGCGACCCCGAAAACACGGCGGCGTACTTCGGCTCGGTCTCGGTCAGCGGTAAGGTCGTCGCGACCTCGGGCAGCTACGAGAGGTATTTTGAGCAGGACGGCAAGCGTTACTGCCACATCATCGACCCAAAGACAGGCTGCCCGACAGATAACGGCACGGTGTCGGTGACGGTGATTTCGGACAGCGGAACAAAGAGCGACGCTTTGTCGACGGCGCTGTTTGTGATGGGAATTGACGGCGCGAAGGAGTACTGGCGCAGTCACACCGATTTCGAGTTCATTCTGCTCGACGAAGAAAATACCCTCTGGCTCACCGAAGGGGCAGAGGCGGCGTTCAGAATGAATAAGGATTATGAATATAATATGAAAGTGATAAAGGCATAAAGAAAACGGCTTCCGCACGGAAGCCGTTATTTAGTTGAAAGTTGAAAATTGAAAATCGGAGCGGAGCGACCCTTAATTTTTCATTTTCCATTTTTCATTTTCAATTTATCAAAGTCCTTCTTCTTCGATAATCTCCGCGATAAGCTCGCGCTCGTCCATGTGGTATTTCACGCCCTTGATCTCCTGATAATCCTCGTGACCCTTGCCCGCGAGGACGATGATATCTCCGTCCTGAGCGTTGAGCATGCAGTAGCGGATAGCTTCCTTGCGCTTGGGTACGACGACGTACTTGCCGTCGGTCTTGTGCAGTCCGACCTCGATGTCCGCGATAATGTCCATCACGTCCTCAAAGCGCGAGTTGTCCTCGGTGATCACGCTGAGGTCACTCAGTCTGCCCGAGGTCTCGCCCATTTCGAAGCGGCGCACCTTGGGGCGGTTGCCGCCCGCGCCGAACATGGTTATCAGGCGGTTGGGGTTGTACTGGCGCAGGGTCGTCAGGACGTTTTCCATCGAGAGCGCGTTGTGGGCGTAGTCTATCAGCAGAGAATAGTTGCCGGGAACCTTGACGGGCTCGACTCTGCCCTTGACGTGGGCGATTTTCAGACCGTCGAGGATAGCCTTGTCGTCGATGTCAAAGAACGATACCGCGCTTATCGCCGCGAGTGCGTTGTATGCGTTGAACTTTCCGGGGACTCCTACGTCGGGCGAGAGGGTTTTAAGCCCTTCTGTTTCGAAGTGAACGCCGATGAAGCCGCCCTCAGAGAGCAGCCTGTCGTTCTTCGCGCGGAGCTTCGCGTTTTCAGAGAAGCCGTAGGTGAGGATATCGCCCTTGAAGTCTGCGGTGATTTTCTCCCAGCTCGGGTCGTCGATGTTCGCCGCGGCGTTTTTGCACTGACGGAAAAGCAGGCTCTTGCAGTAGAGGTACTCCGCCATGTCCTTGTGCTCGACGCCGCCGATGTGGTCGTTCGAGAAGTTTGTGAACACGCCGACGTCAAAGGTCATGCCCGCAAGGCGGCTCGCCTTCAGACCGATCGACGACGCCTCGATCACGAACGCTTTGCAGCCCGCGTTGACCATGTCGCGCATAGCCTTCTGGATTTCGTAGGATTCGGGAGTGGTGTTGTCGGTTTTTCTCGTTTCGCCGCCGAATACGATTCCGAGGGTGCCTATCGTGCCTGTCCTGATGCCCGCAAGCTCAAAAATCTGAGCGATCATCGCGGTGGTGGTCGTCTTGCCCTTTGTGCCGGTGATTGCGACGGTCTTGAGCTCGCGCTCGGGGTAACCGAAGAAGGTGCGGCTCATCAGCGCGAGAGCGAGGCGTGTGTCGGCGGTTTTTACAACAGCCACGCCGTCGGGAATCCGGGCGTCGATGTCATCGCTGACGATCAGCGCGGCTGCGCCCTTGTCAATGGCGGAAGCGGCGTATTTGTGGCCGTCTGCGGCTGCTCCCTTGAGCGCGACAAAGGCGGTGCCGTCACTCACCTTCCGCGAGTCGTAGATGAGGTCTTTGATATCGGGATTGCCGCCGCGGACGACGGTGTATTCAACGTCTTTGAGAAGGTCGTACAGCTTCATGAAAAAATCTCCTTTGTTGTTTTGGTTCAGATCGGGCGTGTCTCACAAGCGAGTGCCCTGAGCTGTAATTATTATACCAGTATTAGCTGCCAATTACAACCTCAGGCGGCGAAAGCGCAAGAAATTATAAGTCATGCAAGATTGGTTAATTTTCACTAAAAAATCCGGCAAAATTTTTAGAGCCGCTGAAAAACCGCCCCTGCGAAGGGCTCAAATCGTGCTTTTCCCTTAAATAGAGAAACGTCGATTGAGCAGTATGCACAAGAGGTCAACAGGAATAATGCACAAAATAGAATCATATAATTTGTTTAAATGAGAAAATTATCAAAAATGTCGGGTTAATTTAAACAAAAATTTAGTAAAGTTTTAACAAGTTAGTTAAAAATTACAAAACCAGTTGCAATTTGCTCCGTTTTTTGATATTATTTAATTAGTGAAGCGGACTGCCCTTTGTGCAATTTGCTCCATCGAAAAAATATTTTTTTTGAAAGAGGGAAATTCCAATGAAAAAGATTCTCGCCATTTTATTGGCAGGCATGATGACCGCAACAGTTTTTGCCGGCTGCGGCGGCGGTGGCAACACCGAGAGCGGCGGAAGCGGATCAGACACTCAGAGCAGCTCCGATGACGGCGGCGCTGAGGTCAAGGACGCTAACCTTGTAGATGTTTCCGTGTTCGGCGACGAGGACAACATCTCCCTGAAGGTATGGGCTCCCGATAAGGCCGTATCTCTTGTAAAAGAGCAGATCGAGGCCTTCAAGGCTGCTTATCCCGAGAAGACATTCACAAAGATCGAAGTTGTAGCACAGGGCGAAGGCGACGCGGGCACACAGCTCATGAACGACGCTTCCACCGCTGCTGACGTATTCAGCTTTGCATCTGACCAGCTCAACAAGCTCGTTGACGCTAAGGTTATCGCTCCCGTAGCGTTCGCCAAGGCTGTTACAGACATGAACTCCGAGGCTTGCGTTACCGCCGGTACTCTCCAGGATACCCTTTACGCTTATCCCGAGACCAACGATAACGGCTACTATCTCGTATACGACAAGACCGTTGTTTCCGACGAGCAGGCAGGCAAGCTCGAGGACGTTCTCGCCGCTTGTAAGGAAGCCGGCAAGAAGTTCATCTTCAACTGCGGCAACGGCTTCTACGGCTGCACATTCGCTTTCACCGCCGGCGTTAAGATCGACGGCCTCGAGGCTGACGGCGTAACCCAGAAGTTCACAGAGTACGACGAGGCTGAGGCTGTTAAGACTCTGCAGGCGTTCTCCAAGCTCATGCACGAGTACAAGGGCACATTCACCTCTCTTGACAACGCTCAGGTAGCTTCCGGCTTCTCCACCGGCACACTCGGCGCAGGCGTTGACGGTTCATGGAACACCAACGCTGACCAGGATGCTCTGAAGGACAACTTCGGCGCAGCCAAGCTCCCCACCATCAATGTTGACGGCACCGACAAGCAGCTCATCTCGCTCTTCGGTTATAAGTACATCGGCGTTAACGCTGCTTCCCAGTATCCCGCAGCAGCTCAGGTTCTCGCTTACTACCTCGCAGGTGAGACCTGCCAGCAGCAGAGAGCTGAAAAGCTCGGTTGGGGTCCCTCCAACAAGAACGTTCAGGGCATGGACGTTGTAACAAAGAGCGCTGTTCAGCAGGCTATCAAGCAGCAGTCTGAGAACGCTTGCGTACAGGTTAACATTGCTCCCACATTCTGGGATCCGATGGGCAACCTCGGCAACAAGCTCGTAGCTGACGACACCGATCCCGACGACGCGGCTTACTTCTCCAAGCTCCTCAAGGACACCGTTGCCAACGTACGTGACGAAGGCTGATCACACGACTGACATCTGAAATTTTTATTACCCGATAAAGCTAAGGGGTGCCGCCTCTGCGGCGCCCCGAAGCACCGGCTGATTTACGTTTTCGACTGCACCAAACGAATAATGTTTTATTATGGGAGAAAACGTAATAGAATATTATTAGTTTGGTGTACCTGTAATAAAAGAGAGATTTTCAAATTATTCAAAGGAGAGCTTATATGACATTTGTTGAATATAAAATGCTCAATCCTTTCCAGAGGTTTGCTTACAATTTCAAGAAGGTTTTAAAGTCAATTCCTAAAGCGGTGGGAGGTTTCTTCAAGGGCATCGGCATGGCCATTGTTAAATTTTTCACCGGCATCGGCAAGGGCTTCAAGAACTACGGCACCACCTTCGCAAAGGGTGACTGGGCGACTAAATTATCGTATTTGATCTTTGGCGTGGGCGACCTGCACAAGGGTAAATACTACAAGGGTATCCTCTTCTTCCTTACTGAGGTGCTCTATATCCTCTACATCACACTCTTCGGCTGGCAGTATATCTCAAAGTTCGGTACCCTCGGTACCGTACAGACCTCCATGCAGAAGGTCAACGGAATCCCGAAGCAGGTATTCGGCGACAACTCAATGCTTATCCTGCTTTACTCCGTACTTACTATCGTTATCACGGTAGTTGTATTCGCAATCTACATCGCTAACATCAAGGACGCCTACAAGCATCAGGTTATGAGAGAAAACGGCGAAAAGCCCACCTCCCTCAGACATGACGTGAAGGAGTTCATGGACGGCAAGTATCACATCACACTTCTTTCCTTCCCCGTGCTGATGATCGCTGTTTTCAACATCCTCCCGCTCATCTTCATGATCCTTATAGCGTTCACAAACTATGACAAGCAGCACATGCCTCCCGGAACTCTGTTCACATGGGTCGGAATGGACAACTTCGGCTCACTCTTCAACCTCGTTGAGGGCGCTAAGAAGGGTAAGACCTTCATTGAGCTGACCGGTTGGACGCTCCTCTGGGCTGTTCTCGCTACCTTTACCAACTATATCCTCGGTATGATCGTCGCTCTGATGATCAACAAGAAGGGTATCAAGTTCAAGGGTCTCTGGAGAACCCTCTTCGTTATCGCTATCGCGGTTCCCCAGTTCGTATCCCTGCT
>NZ_JAHLQB010000076.1 GCF_018918205.1 Lachnoclostridium sp. MSJ-17
ATCAAGCTCAACCTTGAGATCGACAAGCTCGAGAAGTTCCTCGGCGGTATCAAGGACATGACCGAGATGCCCGGCGCACTCTTCATCGTTGACCCCAGAAAAGAGAGAATCGCCGTATCAGAGGCAAAGAAGCTCAACATCCCGATCGTAGCTATCGTTGATACAAACTGCGACCCCGATGAAATCGATTATGTAATCCCCGGCAACGACGACGCTATCCGCGCTGTAAAGCTCATTGCGGGCGCAATGGCTAACGCTGTTATCGAGGGCAAGGAAGGTCAGATGGGCGCTGCTGCTCAGGAGACCGAGACAGAAGAAGCCGCGGAATAATTTTCCGCTGACATATATACGAAAGGAAGTTTTTACAATGGCAGCATTTACCGCTCAGGACGTAAAAGCACTGAGAGAAAAAACCGGCTGCGGCATGATGGATTGCAAAAAGGCACTCACTCAGGCTGACGGCGATATGGATAAGGCAATTGACTTTTTGAGAGAGCAGGGTCTTGCTAAGCAGGCAAAGAAGGCGAGCAGAGTTGCAGCCGAGGGCGTTGCTTACGCTACCACCAGCGACGACCGCAAGGTCGGCGTAGTCGTTGAGGTTAACGCCGAGACAGACTTCGTTGCTAAGAACGATTCCTTCATGGATTTCGTAAAGGCTTGCGCTCAGACCGTTATCGAGAAGAACCCCGCTGACGTTGAGGCTCTCCTCGCTATGCAGGCTGCAGGCTCCGAGCAGACCATCGCTGAGATGCTCCAGGAGAAGGTTCTCACCATCGGCGAAAACATTCAGGTTCGCCGTTTTGAGCGCATGGAAGGCGCTTGCGTAGCTTATGTACACGCAGGCGGCAAGATCGGCGTTCTCGTTAACTTCAACACAGACCTCGCCGACAAGGACGAGTTCGTTACCTGCGGTAAGGACGTAGCAATGCAGATCGCTGCGCTCAGCACTCCTTATCTCACCAAGGCTGACGTTCCCGCCGACGTTATCGAGCACGAGAAGGAAGTTATGCGCCAGCAGGTAATCAACGAGGGCAAGCCCGCCGCGATTGCCGACAAGATCGTAATGGGCAAGATCAACAAGTACTACAAGGAGAACTGCCTTGTAGACCAGGAGTTCGTAAAGGACAACAAGATGACTGTTTCCCAGTACGTAAACAGCGTTGCAAAGCAGCTCGGCGGCTCCATCGAAATCTCCAAGTTCGTTCGCTTTGAAAAGGGCGAGGGCATTGAGAAGAGACAGGACGACTTCGCTGCGGAAGTTGCTTCAATGGTAAAATAATATTATCTTCGGCTAAGTGGTGCGATAAAACCTCGATTTAATCAGGTTTTATCGCACTTTTTCTATTTTTCGATTTACGCAGATTTTGCAAAACGGTGTTATAAATTAGTGTAAATTATTATAGGTTTTTACGCAAATTTGCGTAGGATTTGCGTACAAATTTGCGTAAAACTTTTTTCCGGAATCTTCGGCGAAGTTTACGCAAATTTCAAAAAATACCAAAAATTACCAAACTTAAAATAGTATCAGTCAACACTTGAGTTTAAACTCATTTTTTCATTAGTATTTTTTTAATATTGATACCGAATTCAAGTAGACAAGAAAACCCCCATCGTAAGATTTGACAAAAATCAACCGATGGGGGTTATATCATGCTTATATTTCCTGAATCGCCTTAATGATTTCCTCTGCGGATTTACCTTCCCTGAACTTTGCTTCCAGCGCATCGTTGAAGGCGACCAGCTCCTCCTGTGTGAATGAGGCTGCGGTATATTCAAATCTGCCTATCTCGGCAGGGCTGTATGTCAGGTTGAGTTTTTCGCACATTGTAACAAGAGTATCCTTTGAAGGGTTCTCGATGAAGCGTCCCAAAATCTTAGTGATGGTGCTCTGAGAGATGCCCGTGTACTTCGCGAGATTTTTGCGGTTGAGCTGGCGCTCGTTCAGTGTGTCAACGATTTTTGTTCTGATGTCCTTCCGCATATCCGTTCAAACCCTTCTCTGTTTTGGAATACTTATATTATAGCGGTTTTCTGATTTGCTTTCAATAGAAAATTCTTTATTCGTTTATAGAATATTTCTTGTTGACAAGAGGGGGAGATGACGATATAACGTTCCATAACAAGGAATAGCAACACAATTACAAACGAGGCAATTTGAAATGACAACGAAATCAAGGCGGTTAATCAAGCAAAAGATACCGGCGGCAACGGTATTGATTGTGACTCACGTTCCAAGCCGAGAAATGCCGCCGCGAGATAATGACAATGCGGACGTTCACGATATTATCAACCTCATTATCACCCTTATAATCCGCCGTTAATCAATTTTCACTAATATAGCAAAGGTTGAAAAAGGCGGAGTTGGATGCAACGTCACGTTTCTTGCCCTGCGTTTGCTTCACGGCGGTGCAGGGCTCTCATTGTTGAAACGAGGTGTAATATTTGAAGTGGAGAGCAAAATTCAGCCGCCGGACGAGAGTGATTCTGACAATCATCTTAATCGTCCTTTCTGCGGCGCTTATCATTTACGCTGTTGGATTGGCTTCTCAAACCGTCGCGCGGCGGATACGAATCTTAGGAGTATATTCTTTGTTAATCTCTTAAGGCAATTCCGCTGAACATCAGGGTAAAGCCGGTTTCGACGAAATAGATACCGATCAAAACTCCGAGCGATACCGCCATAAGCGCAGGATGGAAGAACGAGTAGCATCCGATCAGAACATCCAAGATGCCGAAAATAAACTGTAATATCCATACCTTTGAACCTGTAACGTACATCTTATCCGCCAATTCCTGCCGCGAAAGTCCTTTTTCGGTTCGTAGTTTACTTAAGGTTTCCGAAAAAAACCGATTCATAGTATCGTACTCCTCAGGTTATTCTCTATCCGTTAAATTTATCCATGATACAATAATAAACAAAGTTTTTAAGCAAATCAATATTTTTTTCGTATTTTCCTGTACCATTCTGGTACACCCCCCCTTGAAATCTGCATAAAAAATTGGAAAATTATAATGGAATGATCAAAGCCGACTTCCCGTCTGCTGACTCGTTTTACAAGGATGAGGACGACAAAGAACTTGAGAGCATCTCGATCTACAGCGGTATCAACCGCGGTATCTTCCGCAAGGGCGTCGCGCTGACAAGCGAAGCGCTCCGGGAGAAGAGCAAGGGCAAGGATCCGTATGATACCGTATGGAATCTGGGCGGCATCGCGGATATCATCGCCTATACCTCTGCCGGCGTCGGAGCGCTTGCCATGGTTGCAGGCGCAGCAACTTATCTCACTTCATTCAAAAAAAGCGTACAGTTTTTTGCTTCGCTTCAGCGTGGTAAAGTTGTTAATATAAAAGGTAATATCGTAAAACTTATCAGAACGTCTTATAAGTATAATACTAAGTACATGATTGCGCTTGAGGCTCACGTTGCAGATGCTTATTCAGTTGAAACTTCCAAGGCGCAAAAATTACTCAATGCAAACAAGGCAGGCAAATGGCTGATGGGCATCGGAGCCGCGATTATGGTGGCGGCGGCTATCCTGAAGGCCGTGCAGATGTCGCAGTAATATAACCGCACGTTCTCGGCGATCCCGACCATGATCGTGGATGAAGCGGATATCGTTACTTATTCCGAGGATGACAGCGGAAATAAGGTAAGCTTGGACTATATATCCAGCGCCGGACTTCGCGTTCTGCTCGGCGCTGCGCAGGCTATGGACAGCAAGGGCGATATGATTGTCTGCAATCTCAATCAGTCTGTGCGTGAGGTCTTTGATCTTACCGGATTCAGTAATTTGTTCCATATCGAATGAGACAGAAAGATGAATTTGATTCGAACGATATGGATGGCATAAAGGGGTAAGGAGAAAAACTATGATAGATCAAGCAATCGCCAACGGACTGTATCTGGAGTTGCTATTTGTAGCGATGCTGCTGCTTGGTATTCTACTCATCAACAATCTTATCTTATACAAGCAAAAGGTCAAAGGGCTTATTTCTCTTATGCTGATCTCAGGCGTCGTGATGTGCGTACTTGAGATTGTGTGGACCTTCATCGACGGACATCCGGACTTTACAATTCTTTCTTACTTAGCGGCAGGCGGTTATGCTGTTTCCCTCATCATCTTTGCCGCTTTTGTAAACCTGTATCTGATTGATCGCTTTGGCATAAAACTGAAGAAAATCCCGCTCATTCTCATTTATGCGCTGCCTGTGGCGATAACGGTTCTGCTGTGCGCGACTACCCCGTGGACATATCTGATGTTCCGGGTAGACGAAGGCGGAAACGTGCTGACGATGGAGTTTTTTGAAACTGTATTTCACGGTATCGTGTATTTATACATTTTCTCACCCTTGCTTATTGCGGTCTACTTCCTGACGATCGGCAAGAAAAGGAAACCCTCAGACGGAGAGGTTCCTTTCAGCGTATTTGTTTTCGGAGCCATTGCACCTTTCCTTTACTGGCTGCAGCTGTTTCTTCTCGATAACGGCGCTGAGGTTTATGAGACATCGTCTATACCGGTGTCATTGGCGCTTGTGTATCTTGTGACCAATGTCAGTACCCATAGTCTTTTGAAAACCCGCGCGAAGGTTGAAGCTACCGAGGCTGATCTGCGTGTCGGTACCGAAATCCAAACCGGCAGTTTGCCCACGGACTTTCCGGATCGTCCGGAGTTTGAGATATATGCTTCTATGGATCCAGCAAAGGAGGTCGGCGGAGATTTCTATGACTTCTTCATGATCGACGACGATCACCTTGCGATCGTGATCGCGGACGTATCCGGAAAGGGCGTTCCGGCGGCGCTGTTCATGATGTCGTCAAAGATTTATATCAACGACCATGCCATGATCGGAGGCACTCCGGCAGAGATACTCGGAAGAGTCAACAAGCTGGTCTGCGCGAATAACAAGGCTCATATGTTTGTGACGGTCTGGCTGGGTATCCTCGAGATCAGCACCGGCAAGCTCACCACCGCAAGCGTCGGCCATACTTATCACCATTCTCAGCCTGTTTGGTTCGGCGCTCGGAATATCCAATCTCGTAACCGCGAGCGTCATGGAGCGCAGCAACGAAATCGGTCTGCTGAAAGCAATCGGCGCACGTGATTACCGCATCTCGGGAATTGTATTGACAGAAATAACCGTTACGGCTATTGTCGGGGGCGTTGCCGGTTACTTCATGGGCTACGGATTCGCGCAGATTATCGGACAGACGGTTTTCAACTCATCCATCGAGATGAAGCCGATGGTCATTCCGATCGTCGCGGTGCTTATCGTGATCGTCACGCTCGCCGGCAGTATTCCCGCCATCAGAATGTTACTGAGACTCCGCCCCGCGGAAGTTTTGCACGGAAGATAAAGGGGGATCAGTCATGAAAAAACAAACCATGTTTTTACGAATGATTACCGCCTCTCTCTTGAGGCGGCGGTCAAGAATGCTGGTGGCTCTCCTCGCGATTGCTGTCGGAGCAACGATCCTCTCGGGTCTTGTTACAATTTATTATGATGTGCCCCGTCAGATGGGCGAGCAGTTCCGCAGCTACGGCGCGAATATGATTTTTACGCCGTCGGGCAGCGAAAAGCTGACCGTTGATGAAATTGAAAAAGCCGAGGGCAAAATCAAAGGGAATCAGCTGGTCGGCGCCGCGCCGTATCGCTATGAAAATATCACGCTGAATGAACGCCCCCTGATTGCGGCAGCAACCGATTTTAAGGGAGCACAAAAGACAAGCCCTTATTGGCGCGTTGACGGTGAATGGCCCTCTGAAAAAGGACAAACGCTTGTCGGCAAGGAAACTGCCGGAACTCTCGGAATAAAACCGGGCGATACGGTTACATTGGTTTACGACCTTGAAGGCTTGCCTGCGACTGCCGACGAGGCAAACAAGGGCGAGCGTAACCAGAACAGCCGCGATTTTACCGTTGCAGGTATTCTGGATACAGGCGGTAACGAGGAAAAATACATTTTTATCTCCATTTCCGATATGGAAGCGTTAACGGATAAAACAAATGTATTTGATATGACCGAATTGAGCGTTTCGGCTAATCAGAATGAATTGGAAAAATATGCCGATACTATCACAAAGAACGTTGACGGCGTATCTGCAAGACTCATTAAGCGCGTGACGCAGTCATAAAACACGGTGCTCTCCAAATTGCAGGCGTTGGTACTGCTTGTCACCGTTATCGTACTGCTGCTCACGATGATTTGCGTTGCGACTACCATGATGGCGGTCGTTACTGAACGGAGGAAAGAGGTCGGCTTACGCAAGGCGCTCGGTGCCTCAAACAGGAGCATTATCTTCGAATTTATGGGTGAGGGCTTGCTGCTCGGCGCGATGGCGGCTTGCTCGGTTCTGTTTGCGGCTTTGTTTTCGCGCAGGCGGTCAGCATGAACGTGTTTAACAGCTCTATTCAGTTCCACTGGGTGCTGATTCCGATTACGATCATTGTGTCTGTTCTGGTAACGGGTCTGTCCTGCCTGCTGCCGGTCCGCAGCGCAACCGACGTTGACCCCGCGCTTGTCTTAAAAGGAGAATGAGTATGAGTTTACTTGAAATAAAAAATGTATCAAAAATCTACGGTCCGCTAAAGGCGCTTGATAATGTAAACCTCACCGTAGAAAACGGCGAATGGCTAGCAATTATGGGTCCCTCCGGCTCGGGAAAGTCCACTATGATGAATATTATCGACTGTATGGATAAGCCTTCTCTCGGCGAGGTAATTCTCGACGGCGTAGATATCGCCAAGGAAAGCGGCAGGAAGCTGACGGAAATCCGCCGCGATAAAATCGGGCTTATCTTCCAGCAGTTCCATTTGGTGAATTATCTCACCGCTGTTGAAAATGTGATGGTATCGCAGTATTACCACAGCATGCCCGATGAAAAGGAAGCGCTCGAAGCGTTGGAGCGCGTTGGACTGAAGGACAGAGCAAAGCATCTCCCGAGCCAGCTTTCCGGCGGCGAGCAGCAGCGCGTTTGCATTGCACGCGCGCTTATCAACCACCCTGAGATCATTCTTGCCGACGAGCCGACGGGAAATCTTGACGAAGCAAATGAAAATATCGTGATTGACATTTTCAAACAGCTTCACCGTCAGGGAACAACGCTGATTGTCGTTACCCATGACCCGGAGGTCGCCGAGGTCGCTCAGCGCACGGTTGTGCTTGAGCACGGCAAATTGGTCAGGGAAATCATCAATGAGAATTTTGAGGAGTAACAGTATGAAAAAAATCATTGCATTGTTAAGCTGCGCCCTTATCCTCGCTGGTGCGCTTGCGGGCTGCGGCGGAAGCAAAACCTATAAGGACGGCACCTATACAGGCAAAAGCGCCGTGTACTCCGGCGACGAGGAAGGCAACGGCAACGGCTACGGAGAAGTTACCATCACCATCAAGGACAATGCCATCACCGCCTGCGAGTTCAAAAACTATGAGGAAAACGGAACACTTAAAGACGAGAATTACGGTATGGTAGACGGCGAAATCAAAAATCAGGACTATTACAACAAAGCACAAAAGGCGATCAAGGGCAGCGAGGAGTACGCCAAGAAGATTATCGGCAAAATAAACCCTGATGATGTTGACAGTATTTCGGACGCTACATATTC
>NZ_JAHLQB010000071.1 GCF_018918205.1 Lachnoclostridium sp. MSJ-17
GATACGGCGATTCTCTCTTTTCTGGGGTCAACGATGAAGAGTGCGCCGGGCATCTCGGTCATGTCCTTGATACCGCCGAGGAACTTCTCGAGCTTGTCGATCTCAAGGTTGAGCTTGATAACTTCCTTCTTGGGAAGAATATCGAATGTGCCGTCCTCCTGCATAGCGCGGAGCTGCTTGAGACGGGCGATTCTTCTGCGGATTGTAGCGAAGTTGGTGAGCATGCCGCCCAGCCATCTTGCGTTTACATAGTAAGCGCCTGCGCGCTCAGCCTCTTCCTTGACGGAATCCTGAGCCTGCTTCTTTGTACCTACGAAAAGAATGTTCTTGCCCTCTGCGGAAAGCTCACGAACAAAGTTGTAAGCCTCCTCGAGCTTCTTAACGCTCTTCTGAAGGTCGATGATGTAGATACCGTTTCTCTCGGTGAAGATGTACTCCGCCATCTTGGGGTTCCATCTTCTGGTCTGGTGGCCGAAGTGTACGCCTGCCTCCAGAAGCTGTTTCATAGAAACTACTGCCATTGTTATTTCCTCCTTAGGTTAAAACCTCCGCCGCGCTCTGGATTTTGCCGCTGAAAACCGCGCCGATAGGCACAGTCACCTTTGCAGCAAGCGCCGGCGTGCGAAATGCTTATATATTATACCATAAAAATAGAAAAAATCAAGGGCTTTTTTGCAAAACCCTTGATTTTAATTTGTGTATTTGAGTTTGGATTAAGCGTTCAGGTCAAAGAAACGAACGCCGCCAACCTGTGTGATAAAGGTCTGGGTCTCATGCCATGAGCTTGAACCGATGTAGAAGCAGATTACTCTGTGCTGAACAGCCGCACCGTTGTTATCAAAGATATAGGATACGGCGCTCTTTACGTCGGAGTTAGGCTCAATAGCAGTCGAACCAAAATACTGATACTGTGAAATAATCTGGTCGATCGAGCTTGTATTTGAACGGTTCATAGCGTCTCTGATGGACTGCGCAACAAGCGCACAGCCGAGATAACCCATAGAACCTGCCTCGCCCATTACAAGTCTCTCGAGCTTGGCTCTGTCATAAGAGGACAGGCTCACTCTTGAGGGGCTGTAGCTGTAATCGGGATTAGCGATATCAATCAGGTAGCTGCCCGAATAATCCGAATAGGAGTTATCCGCGGCGTAAACCGAATCGTCATCGTCGTCTTCGTCGTAAGAAGCGATCTCAGCGGAAGAATCATATGAAACGCTTGAAGCGTAGCTCTCTGCCTTTGCGTTCTTAACAGTGCCGGAAGACTTCTTTGAAGATGTCTCGGAAGATGAAGATGAGGATTTTTCCTCAGTCTTAGATGCTTCAGTCTTTTCGGAAGCGGAGCTCTCGGACTTTTTCTCGGC
>NZ_JAHLQB010000015.1 GCF_018918205.1 Lachnoclostridium sp. MSJ-17
TAGCCGGGCCAGTCGTGTGAAAATACGGAGCCGGGAGTATCTGAACCTGTCCACCAGTAGATGCCCGCGCAATTCTCGTTCTTTGTCCAATAATCCTGCATCCAAGCGCCGGGCATAGCAAACATATATGTCTTAGCGTCAACGTTGGGGCTGGGAGTGTAAGTATCGTCAGGGTTCTTTGTAGCAGAAGCGGTTACTACGCCTGTAGCAACAACGCCTGCAGCGAGAGCGCCTGCGAGAACTACGCTTAAAATTCTCTTTCTCATAGTTAAATTCCTCCAATAGTATTCCGATTATCGGTTATCACTATTATATAACAAAAAAATTTAAAAATCAAGACAAAGTTTAAATAAAGATTCGTTTATATACACAAATGTATACTTTGATTTTCATCAGTTTTCGTCGGAAGAATCAATATTGTCCGCTTTTACCGGCTTTTTCTTGTTTTTGATAACTATGACAATGGCGGCAATCACGAGCGCTGCGACCACGGGAATGCCGATCGCGAGGATCCAGAAGTTGCTGTTTTTCGTCGGATTGCCCTCGACGTCCTCGTATCTTGTAACCTCGATTACATCATTTTCATAGACGTTATAGGTCGCGTGATGCTGACCCTCAACTGCCTCGTGGTTGTCCTTGTTAGGTGAATTCTCCTCACCCATGCCGTCGACATAGTTGATGAAGCTGCTCTGGCGGCTGTTAAGAGTTTCCTCGTCGTCCGTAATGAGCGGAACTCCGTCAGTAATGACCTTGTCGCCGTTTACCTCGAGGTCGTATGTCCACTTGTAGGACTTGAGGTAGGTCATGTCGTCGCCGTACATCTCGGTAACAAAGTATTTTATAGAAGCTTCGCCGCCCTTTATGACCTCAAACTCGCAGGACAGGAAGGCGTCCTTTGTTGAAAAGCTTACCGGGTTGCCGATATCAGTCCAGTTCATCGGGATTTTGCCGTCAAGATCCGGATTATAGAAGAGATTGTCGAATTTCTCGGAGGTGAGAGACTTTTTATTAAACGAAAGATACTCGCTGTCGTAGAACAAACGAAGCTCAAAACCGATAATATCTTCTTTTGTTTCATCAAGATAAAGCGTGAACTTAACGGTATCTCCAACCTTCGCCTTGCCTTCACCGTTGATAGTCAGCTCCTCGTCGGCAGCGAAAACAGAGCCGGCTGAAGCGGAAATAATCAATGCAGTCATCATAACAGCGGTAATGATTGATAAAAGTCGTCTCATAATAATCTTTCCTTTTACGTTTTCTTCATAATAAGATTTTCGTCTGATTAGCTACTCTATTATATAACATAACAATTTTTATTTCAACTTGTATTAAAGGATTTTCATCAATTTTTCATATAAAATTCAGATTTCTTTATTTTACAGAATATATTTGCCTTAAAACGGAAAAACACCCTCCGGTTTCCCGGAGGGTGCCAAACCTTTCAGTTTAAATTTGAATCAGCGACTCAAATTATTCCTTATCTCTTCTGCGTGCAAAGTAGATAGCCGCAGTTGCAGAAACAAGTACGAGGAGGATAATTACAGCCATAGAAGCACTACCGGTCTTTACTGTACCGTTGTTGCTTGTGTTGCCGCTATCCTTTGTAGCAGAATCTGATGTAGACTTCTTAGTTGTAGGAGCTACAGTTGTAGGAGCTACGGTTGTAGGAGCTACAGTTGTGGGCTCTACGGTTGTGGGCTCAACAGTTGTGGGCTCTACAGGCTCTGTTGTGGGAGCAGCTGTGGTGGGCTCAACAGTTGTAGGCTCAACAGTTGTGGGCTCAACAGTTGTGGGCTCAACGGTGGTGGGCTCAGCAGTTGTGGGCTCAACGGTGGTGGGCTCAGCAGTTGTGGGCTCAACGGTGGTGGGCTCAGCAGTTGTGGGCTCAACGGTGGTGGGCTCAGCAGTTGTGGGCTCAACAGTGGTGGGCTCAGCAGTTGTGGGCTCAACAGTGGTGGGCTCAACAGTGGTGGGCTCAGCAGTTGTGGGCTCAACGGTGGTGGGCTCAGCAGTTGTGGGCTCGATTACGGGAACGTTGGCAAGCTCGTCAAGAGTCATGTCAGTATTAGCATTGCCAGCCTCAAGAGCCTTGAAGGTCAGAGTGATGAACGCATTGTCAGCATTTACAGCATAGCCTTTGATGTTGGAAGCGTTAGCCTTTACAACACCGGGTGTAGTGGTGTTGATCTCTGCACCGGAGGTGATCTGAGGCGTCTCAGCGCTTACGAGCTCCATCTTGGAAGCATCATAGTTGTAGATCCACTGTACGGACTCAATGTCCTTAGCGTCGGTGTCGAGCTTCCATGTGAGTGTGAACTGATCGCCAGCGTTTACGGTTACAGGTGCTGACTCAACAAGAGCGAATGCCTTGGGAGCGTCAGTTACGTGACCGCTTACAGCAGTAGCAACAGCTACAGTAAGAGTCTGAGGAGCAGTTGTTGTGGGCTCAGCAGTTGTGGGCTCAACGGTTGTGGGCTCAGCAGTTGTGGGCTCAACGGTGGTGGGCTCTACAGTTGTGGGCTCAGCAGTTGTGGGCTCTACAGTTGTGGGCTCTTCTCTGTTGATGAAGATTGTGTAGGTAGCGCCGCCCTTCTTAGCAGTATCCCAGTTGGAGATATCGAGCTGGAGGGTTACATTGCAGGTTTCATCCTCGGACTCAACGTTGAAGAGAATGTTGTCGGAATTGTACTGAGCGGGGTTGGGCTCGTTGAGCTTAGCCTCGGTCTCCTTTACAAGACCCCAGTTCATATCCCAGCCGCCGTTAGCAGCGAACTTGAACTGATAATCCGTGTTGGTGTCGCAATCCTCGAAGGTGATCTCATATACGCCGGGCTTAACCTCGGTCATCTTGTTGTCAGCAGCATCGGGATCCCAAACGATACCGTTAAGGAAGTTGCCCTGGCCTGCGCCGACAGCAGTGATCTTGGAGATGTTGTATACGGGCGGGATTACGGTAGGACCGGTTACGGTGATCTCAAGAGTCTCGGGGTTGTAGGTAACAGTTACGTCACCGTCACCGGACATCATGAAGTCAACGTTGAGGTCTGTGCCGTCCATGCCGTGCCATACAGCGTTCTCGGAGTCGCCGCCTACGAACTGTACGACCTTGGTCTGATAGAGAGCGCCTTCCTCAGCAACTACGCCGGGAACTACGATCGTGTAGAGACCGTCTTCACCCTTTGTCATTACATAGGACGAGGGATCGGGGCTCCAGCCAACAGATACGAAGTTGGAAGAACCGGCGAGTACGAATACGTCCTCAGCGGGCAAGGTTGTGGGCTCAGCAGTTGTGGGCTCAACGGTTGTGGGCTCAACGGTTGTGGGCTCAGCAGTTGTGGGCTCAGCAGTTGTGGGCTCAGCAGTTGTGGGCTCGGGAGTGGGCTTAGCTTCGGGAAGTACCTTGAAGGTCATGTCAGCCTTCTCAGCAAACTTAGCAAGCATAGTCTCATAGTTATCAGCGTGGCTGTTAGCCTCGAACCATGTATCCGGGTCAACAGGCTGACCTGCGGTATTCAGAGTAATGATCTGAGTGTCGAGGTAAACTTCTGTGTCACCGTCGCCAACAACCTCAAATACAGCGCTGATAACTGCCAGCGGAGTGCCGTCTTCTTCGGTCAGCCAGATGCCGCCGTCGTTGATGTTGGAGAAGTTGATGGGAAGTACAGGCTCAACAGCGAGGTTGTCCCAGTTAGCAACGATTGCGGTACCGGGAGTAGCGCTTGCAGCGGGAGTAAGAGTGCTCTTTCTGCCTTCCTTGTTGTTCTCTTCCTTAAGAGCGAGAACCTTGGGATCGAACTTCAGCTCGAACTGACCGTTTACCATCTGGTATGCTGCGGTGTTAATGACGAACTGAACGGTTACCTTCTCCGGGATGTCGGGTTCGGTATAGGTCTGAGTAACGGGCTTGAAGTAGCTGGAGTTGGACTTAGCGTTAACAGTGAGGTGCTTAGCGGGAGCTGTTGTTGTGGGCTCCTGAGTTGTTGTGGGCTCCTCAGTTGTTGTGGGCTCCTCGGTTGTTGTGGGCTCCTCAGTTGTAGTGGGCTCTACAGTGGTAGGCTCAGCAGTTGTGGGCTGCTCGGGAGCTTCGTAATCGGGATCGATGGAACCTGCGTAAACAGCAGAAGGAGTCACATCGGGGAGGTACTTAAGATCCTTCTTAACGATCTCAGAATCCTTGATGAAGTAATCTTCTCTTTCATCTTCGTCATTCTTAACGTTCATGATCTCAACGTCGAGGTTTACTTCTGTTTCACCAGCCTTACCGGTGGGATTGAAGGTAACGGATACAAAAGGAACTCTTTTGCCTTCATCGTTGAGGTCAAAGCCGTCGAGGTCGGAGGCGTTAGCCTTGATACCGCCGTTGGGCATTGACTCGGGATTGGTATTGACGATTGTGCCTTCACCCTCTGTAACTCTGAACATACGGTTCTTCCTGCCCTTGCTGTCAGTGTTAACACCCTTGGTAGTGTCAATGGTCAGAAACTGCTTATCATAAGACATTGTCCACTGAGCATTGATCATGTACTTCTCGGTCATCTGGATCCAATAGGTTACAGTTACCTGACCTGTGGTAGGATCAAAGGACTGGGTGTAGGTAGGAGTGATGTTTGATTTTGCGGTTACAACGAGCTTCTCGTCAGCAGCAACGGGAGCTTCAGCTTCCTTGGCGGGAGCCTTGGTCTCTACTGCAGCAACAGCTGTAGGAGCAGCTGTCTCAGCGGGCTCGGTTACAGGAGCAGCAGTTGCCTGAGCTTCTGTGGACTCAGCGCCTGTGGTCTCTGCATCTGTAGGCTCGACGGTGCTGGTCTTAGACTCAACGGTCTTTACGCCATCGCCGGCAACAGTAACCTGATCGTCCTTAGCCTTGGGATCATACTTTACAGTAATGTCTCCGGCAGCAAAAACAACAATGGCAACATCCTTACCATCGCTTGTGCCGATCCAATCGGTGCCGTTTGTTACCTTAAAGGAAACGGTCTTTTCGAAAGGACCAACAGCTTCATACACTTTCGTGTATGTTCCGTCTTCATTTGCGGTCATTGCGTTCGCATCGATAATGCCCTCGCCCCATGCCTTGGTGAAGAGTTCCTCGCTGTCACCGACTACATAGTATGCAGCCGCAGCAGTCTCTTCGTCACCCTCGGCAGCAGCAACGCTGATGGCGGTGATGGAAACCGATGTTACAATGAGCATTAACGCAAGCAGAAGACTTAATGCTTTTTTGAACATTTCTTTTTTTCCTCCTTGTTTAGTAATGCTTCTATAAGCAATACTATTATAATACAAGTGCTTCCCAAAAGTCAATAAATTTTCGTAATTGGAAATCGGATTTTTTCGGTTTTTTAATAATTTGTTTATTCAGACAAATAATTCTCAGAGAATTTGTTGTTTTCCACAACAAAATAGCTTATTTATATCCATTTAGATTATGCGACTGCCAGTTCCATGAATCATAGCACATCTCGTCAAGTCCAAGCTCAGCCTTCCAGCCTAATACTTTTTCTGCCTTTTCAGCGTTCGCGAAGCATTCCGCGATATCGCCTGCCCTGCGAGGCTTGATGACATACGGGATTTTGATATTATTGACGCGCTCAAACGCCTTGACGATCTCAAGTACGCTGTAGCCGGTTCCGGTGCCGAGGTTGACGATCTCGGCTCCCGTGTGGTCGGCGGAATAGTCGATCGCCTTGACGTGACCCTTCGCGAGGTCAACCACATGGATATAATCGCGCACGCCTGTACCGTCCTTGGTGGGATAATCGTCGCCGAAAACGCCGAGCTGAGGCAGTCTGCCCGCCGCGACCTGGGTGATGAACGGCATGAGGTTATTCGGAATGCCGTTGGGATCCTCGCCTATCCTTCCGCTCTTGTGGGCGCCGATAGGATTGAAGTAACGGAGAATCACGATAGACATCTCAGGGTTCGCGCGCTGTGTGTCGGTCAGAATCTGCTCCATCATCAGCTTTGTCCAGCCGTAGGGATTTGTCGGGCTGCCGGTCGGCATGGTCTCGACAAGCGGAACCTCCTTGGGTGTGCCGTAAACAGTTGCCGAGGAGCTGAAAATAAATCTCGTCACGTTGTGGCGCTTCATAGCCTCGAGCAGGGTCAGTGTGGAATCGATATTGTTGCGGTAGTAGAGCAGCGGCTTCTCGCAGCTCTCGCCCACCGCCTTGAGTCCCGCGAAGTGGATTACGGCGTCGATATCATTCTCGCTGAAGATCTTCTCGACCGCCTCGGGGTCGCAGACGTCCGCTTCATAGAGCCTGACCTTCGAACCTGTGATCTCCTCTACCCTCGCGATCGCTTCGGGACAGGAGTTTGAATAGTTATCGGCGACGACGACGCTGTGTCCCGCCTCAATAAGTTCTACGCAGGTGTGGCTGCCGATATAGCCCGCTCCGCCCGCTAAAAGTACGTTCAT
>NZ_JAHLQB010000054.1 GCF_018918205.1 Lachnoclostridium sp. MSJ-17
AAGAGGCTCTTGATGTTGTAATACCAGGGTCTGTGCGAATAGAACAGATAGTAGTATACGGGTACGAGAGCGGTCTGCCAGTCGTTGGCGTGAATGATATCGGGATGGAAGTCGATATAGGGCAGCATCTCGAGGATCGCGCGTGAGAAGAATGCAAATCTCTCGGCGTCGTCATAGTGACCGTAGAGAGTGCCGCGCTTGAAGTAATACTCGTTGTCGATGAAGTAGTAGGTGCAGTCGTTCCAGCGGGCCCAGAACAGTCCGCAGTACTGATGTCTCCACGCAACGGGTACGGTGAAGTTTGTGATAAAGTTCAACTGATTCTTCAAATCCTGCGGAATCGTTCCGTAGAGCGGAACAACGATACGGCAATCCTGACCCTTTCTGCAAAGGGTATGAGGAAGGCTGCCCGCTACGTCGGCGAGACCGCCGCTGCCGCAGAAGGGATTTGCCTCAGATGCACAATATAATATTCTCATTGGTTTTTCCTCCTATAGAACTCTGTTATACAACAGATTTTTTAGCGATATAACTGGGATATGAATCAAAGCCCATCAGCGAGCGGCCGTCCTTGATCTGGACGTCCTTGTCGATGATAACGTAGTTGAGGTGGGTGTAGGTGCCGATCTTGGTGTCCTGCATAACGATGCAGTTCGACAGCTTTGCGCCCTTGCCGACGTAAACGCCCTTGGAGATAACGCAGTTCTCAACCTCGCCGTCGATAACGCAGCCCTGAGCGATGATCGAATTCTTGACCTTGCTCTCGAGACCGTAGCGTGACGGAGCGTCGTCGCGAACCTTGGTGTAGATCGGGCGCTTGGGATTGAAGAGCTCGTCGCGGACTTCCTTCTTCATCAGATCCATATTGAACGCGAAGTAGGAATTGATGGAGCTGATAAACGCGGTGTAGCCCTTGTTCTCGTAAGCGAATACCCTGTATTTGCCGACGGTGTCCTGAAGCACGCGCTTGATGTCGAGCTGGTTACGGCTCAGAGCGCTGCGAATCTCGTTCATGAGGATCTCCTTGCGGACAAGCAGCGAGCCGTACATGAAGTCGCTCTCCTCGGCGGTGTTGTCGGGCTTAACGAAAATCTGACTTACCTTGCCGGACTCGTCAGCGTCGATGGTGATGGGTCTGTCATAGCCTGCGGGAATCACGCCCTTCTTGTAGATGACCGTGATGTCCGCGTTGTTCTTTGAATGGAAATCAAAGAGAGCGTTGTAGTCAAAGTTTGTTACAACGTTGCCCTGCTCGATCAGCACATACTCCTCGCGGCAGTGCTCGATGTAGCCGTGCATGTTGTAAATTGTCTCAACGAGATTAGAGAAGGACTTGCCGCCGTAGGGTGTGAGCAGGGTGAGGTTGCTCCTTCTCTTGGAAAGGTCGTAGGCGCTGCCCGAACCGACGTGGTCGGTCAGTGAGAGGAAGTTGCTCTTCGCAACGATGCCTACGTTGTTGATGCCGGAGTTGCTCATGTTGGAAAGAACGAAGTCGATAAGACGGTACTTTCCGCCGATGGGTATGCTTGCCGTGGTACGGGAAGCCGCAAGCTCCGGAATTTTGTCGTCTAAAGTTCCGGCAAAGATAAAGCCGAGTACATCATTACTTCTCATTCTGCTGCTACCTCCGTATCTGTGTCAATCATTTTATTTGCGGGAACAAACGCGCCGTCTGCGACCACGGTGTTCTCGCCGATTACCGCGATTCCCCAGTCGTCGCGGTTCTCAACCGCCTCGGGACGCTGACCGACCTTGGCATTCTTGCCGATAACGGTATTCTCGGCTACGATCGCGAACTGAACGCTCGCGCCTTCCTCGATTACCGCGCCGGGCATGATGATTGATGAGTTGATTGTCGCACCCTTGCCGACGGTAACGCCCGAGAAGAGGATCGAGAACTCCAGATCGCCCTCAACGTTGCAACCGTCCGCAACGAGAGAATTCTGGATATTTGCGTCGGGAGATACATAGTGAGGCGGCATCATGGGATTGCGCGAATAGATGTCCTTGAGGTCGAGGGTGACGTTGGGATCGAGCAGATCCATGTTAGCCTCCCAAAGGCTGTCGATGGTTCCTACGTCCTTCCAGTAGCCCTCGAAGGGATAGGCGAACATTCTCTCGCCCGCCGCGAGCATGGTGGGAAGCACGTCCTTGCCGAAGTCGTGGCTGGAGCCTTCCTTGACCTCGTCCTCGGTGAGGTACTTGCGAAGCTCCTTCCAGCTGAAGATGTAGATACCCATTGAAGCGTTGGTGCTCTTGGGATGCTCGGGCTTCTCGTCGAACTCATAGATCTCGCCGTCCTCGTGGGTGTTGAGGATACCGAAGCGCGAAGCCTCCTCGAGCGGAACGTCGATGACCGCGATTGTGCAGGCGGCGTTCTTTTCCTTGTGGTACTCGAGCATCTTGTTGTAGTCCATCTTGTAGATGTGGTCGCCCGAAAGAATCACAACATAGTCGGGATCATAGCGCTCGATGTAGTTGATATTCTGGTAAATCGCGTTTGCGGTGCCCGAATACCAGTCGGCGCCCTTGATTGCCTGATAGGGGCTCAGACAGTTAACGCCCGAATGCATTCCGTCGAGATCCCACGGCTGTCCGTTGCCGATATACTCGTTGAGGATCAGCGGCTGGTACTGTGTCAGAATGCCGACTGCCTCAATGCCCGAGTTAACGCAGTTTGACAACGGAAAGTCGATAATGCGGTACTTTCCGCCGAAGGGTACGGCGGGCTTTGCAAGCTTCTTTGTCAGAACGCCCAGACGTGAGCCCTGACCGCCCGCAAGAAGCATTGCTACTACTTCCTGTTTTGGAAACATTTGCATTGATATAACCTCCGATATTTAATTTTATATTGTTTCTTAATGAAAACAAATTTATTGCACGGGCAAGCCCGTTTGTGTGCTTATTCGGTTTCTCCGGCGAAGCTCAGGTAGATCACGCCCATCGGCGGGAGCGTCAGCGGCAGACCCTGATTGCAGCCGTGTATTTTCATCGGAACCGTCTCAAGCCTTTCCGCGTTCACAACGCCGCTGCCGCCGTAAATCTCCTCGTCGGAGTTAAAGACCTCCCTGTACACGCCCGCGTTCGGCACTCCGATGAAATAATCATCGTGTCGTTCGGGGCGGAAGTTGCACACCGCGATAATATCGTTGCCCGCGGTGTCGGTGCGCTTGAAGGCGATGACGGAGTTAGTGAAGTCATCGTGGTGAATCCAGTCGAAGCCCTTCCAGATAGCGTCCATCTCGTAGAAAGGCGGATTATCGATGTAGAACTTGTTGAGCTCGCGGTAAAATACCTGAAGCTGAGCGTGGTTCTTTGAATCGAGGAATTCCCAGTCGACAATGCCGTCGACGTCCCACTCCTCGAGCTGTCCGATTTCGGTGCCCATAAACATGAGCTTTTTGCCCGGGTGGGCGAACATGTATGTCAGAAACGCCCTCAGTCCGGCTAAACGGTCGCCGCCGTTGCCCGGCATTTTGCTGAGGATCGAGCCCTTGCCGTTTGATACCTCGTCGTGTGAGACGGGCAGGACAAAATGCTCGGAGAAGGCGTAGAAAAAGCTGAAGGTAAGGTTGTCGTGGTTGAACGGGCGCCACTTCGGGTCGAGGGTCATGTAGTGGAGCATGTCGTTCATCCAGCCGCGGTTCCACTTGTAGTCAAAGCCGAGACCGCCCTCCTCGATTTTGTGCGTCACCTTCGGCCACGAGGTGGTCTCCTCAGTGAACATCAGCGCTCCGGGACAGAACAGGTGCACAGCGGTGTTGAGGCGCTTGATAAAGTCGATCGCCTCGAGGTTTTCCTTGCCGCCGAAGCGGTTCGGCTCCCACTCGCCGTCCTTTTTGCCGTAGTCGAGGTAGAGCATCGACGAAAGCGCGCCTACCCTCAGACCGTCGAGGTGATAGGTCTTGAACCAGAAAACCGCCGACGACACGAGAAAGCTTATGACCTCGGGACGCGCGAAATTGAACAGGCAGGTGTCCCACGAGGGTCTTTCGCCGAGCTTTGGGTCCTCGCTCTCGTACAGAGCGGTGCCGTCAAACTTCGAGAGCGCGAAGCTGTCCTTCGGGAAATTTGAGGGAACCCAGTCCATAATAACGCCGATGTTGTGGCGGTGGAGGGTATCGATAAGGTACATCAGATCCTCGGGCGTTCCGTAGCGCGAGGTCGCCGCAAAATAACCCGTCGTCTGGAACCCCCAGCTCGGGTCGTATGGGTGCTCCATCAGCGGCATGAACTGAACGTGAGTAAAGTGCATATCGCAGAGGTACTCAGTCAGCTCGTCGGCAAGCATGCGGTAGGTGTAAAAGCTTCCGTCAGGCTTGCGCTTCCACGAGCCGGCGTGGATCTCGTAGATATTCATGGGAAGGCTCAGCGAATCAGCGGTTTTTCTGCGCTCGAGCCAATCTCCGTCGCCCCATTCGTATTGTCCCAGATCGTACACCTTAGAGGCGTTGTCGGGACGCTCCTCGGCAAAAAACGCGAACGGGTCGGATTTCATTATTTTTTCGAACCACGGGGTCTCTATGCAGTATTTATAGGAATCTCCCTGCCCGACCCCCGCGATAAACAGCTCCCAAACGCCGTCGCGGCCGCGGTTCATGAAGTTTTCGGTTTTGTTCCAGTCGTTAAAGCTGCCGACAACGGCTACATTCTGCGCGTTTGGCGCCCAAACCCTGAACAGAGCGCCCTTTTCGCCGTTTTTCTCAGCGAGGCGAGCGCCGAAGTATTCATAGCTGTATGCGCCGTCGCCCCCGGCAAAAACCGCAGACGCGGAGCGTTCCTCGCTCAGGCTGTAATTCATAAATTCAACTCCTAAATCAAAGTACAACAGGGTATAATTATTCCTAAATATATCATACCAAAAAATTATAGTGATTTCAAGCAAATTCAAAAATTTCTAAACTAACTTTTCGTCTATTTTTTATAAGACTTATACAAATATTTATTGACAGCTTGGCAAGACGCGCATTTTCCCGCTCATTATGCCGATTTTTCAGTCTGCCCTCTGATCGTCATTTCCCTGCAGCCGCCTGACGGATAATAAAAAAGAGAGGCTTGGCAAAAGCCAAACCTCCCGATTTGATAAATTTTTAAGAAATCCTGAAAAGCCTTACAGCTTAGCCGAGCTCAGCGAAGTACTTAATGGTTCTTACCATCTGGCTGGTGTAGGAGTTCTCGTTGTCGTACCAGGAAACAACCTGAACCTCATAGAGGTCGTCGGCAACCTTGGAAACCATGGTCTGGGTAGCGTCAAAGAGTGAACCGTAACGCATGCCGATAACGTCGCTGGATACGATGGGATCCTCGTTGTAGCCGAAGGACTCGGAAGCAGCAGCCTTCATAGCGGCGTTGATGCCCTCAACGGTAACGTCTGTGCCCTTAACAACAGCGGTGAGGATAGTGGTGGAGCCTGTGGGAACAGGTACACGCTGTGCGGAACCGATGAGCTTGCCGTCGAGCTCGGGAATTACGAGACCGATAGCCTTAGCAGCGCCGGTGGAGTTAGGAACGATGTTGGCAGCGCCTGCTCTTGCTCTTCTGAGGTCGCCCTTTCTGTGAGGACCGTCAAGAATCATCTGGTCGCCGGTGTAAGCGTGGATTGTGCTCATGATACCGCTCTGGATGGGAGCATACTTGTTGAGAGTATCAGCCATGGGAGCAAGGCAGTTGGTGGTGCAGGAAGCAGCGGAGATGATCTTGTCCTCGGGAGTGAGAACGTTCTCGTTAACGCTGAATACAACAGTGGGAAGATCCTTGCCTGCGGGAGCAGAGATAACGACCTTCTTGGCGCCTGCGTCGATGTGAGCCTGGCTCTTAGCCTTGGAGCAGTAGAAACCTGTGCACTCGAGAACTACGTCAACACCGATCTCGCCCCAGGGAAGCTCAGCAGCGTTAGCCTTAGCGTAGATAGTGATTTCCTTGCCGTCAACAACGATGGAGTTCTCCTTAGCCTCTACGGTGTGGAGATTCTCGCCGATGGTGCCGCAATAGCCCTTCTGAGCGGTGTCGTACTTGAGCAGGTTAGCGAGCATCTTGGGATCGGTGAGGTCGTTGATAGCTACTACCTCGTAACCCTCTGCGCCGAACATCTGTCTGAAAGCAAGACGTCCGATACGGCC
>NZ_JAHLQB010000098.1 GCF_018918205.1 Lachnoclostridium sp. MSJ-17
ACCGAGGAAACGCCGTCTTTGTCCGCTCCGGCGAAAAAGCCTGAACAGCTTTCTATATTCAGCGCGGATAAGCCGTCCGTACTCGGAAAACTCACGGCGGCAAAAACACCGCAAAAGGCAGTGCCGGCCACACCTTGCAAAAAGAAAAACGAGCCGGCGCTTTAGGAGGTACCAATGAGAAAAACAGGATATTACAGTGCGAATGATTGTGATTTTCTGGAAGAAGGCGAAAAGCTGAGGTTGGAGCATGATCTGCGCTTTCAGCCAAACGATAAAATACTCCTTCCTCTTGTAAACGCGTCAGATTTTGACCTATACGAGCTGCGGGCGCTTGCGGTTTCCGGTGAGAAGAAGGTTTTTGAACAGCTCAAAGAGCTTGCCGAGGTATGGGAGCAGAAAGCGTCTTTGACAATGCTGATTGACCGTGCGCTTTCATATAAAAGAGTTCCGCAGGTGGAGCACACATCGAATCAATGGCAGCAATCCCATTACCGTGACACTGAGATCGTCAGCAACATGGTTTATAAAATGTCCGTCAGCTTGCACGAGGATAATCATTATGACAATGATACCGGTCAATTTGTTTCCGATGCGTGGATTGTCACTTGGGGCGTCAGTCTGAACACGCCGGACGAATATCGTACAAAGAAAATTGCGGGTCAGGACAGAAAGCGTTTTTCAGACAAAGACGCCGCCCTCAAATACATTGACGGCAGGAAAAAGGCATACGCGCATCTTTTTACTGAAATATCGCCGCCGATCCCCGAAAGATACGCGGACAGATTTTCAAAGAACGGCTTGTTACTGCCCGGTTATGTTGTCGAAGGAAAACCGGTTTTGAGGACAGACGTAAAAGCAGTCGATTTCTTAAACGCGCTTTCCGACGGTGATTTTATGCCTGACGCGCATAAGCCCTCTGTCCTTGGCAAAATCAGCGACACAAAATCTCAGCAAAAGGCGGAACCGGCAGCCCCTTCTAAAAAGAAAAAAGAGCCGGAAATTACTTAACGGAGGTTTATTTGAGAAACGAAAAATATTACGGTGTTTTTGATTACGGTGATGAACTGACGCCCGGCAGCGAATTGAAAATCGAGCATACCGTTGTACAGGACTATTATGACAATCAAATTGATTTGGTTCCTTTTATCGGCTTGGGCTCTGAGAGCATATCAAAAGCAAGAGATCAGAGCGTTGAAGCGGAGAAAGTGATTTTTTCCAAAATCAAGGATTCGATTTGTGAATGGGAACGGCAGGCGGCTATCACTAAGACGTATGACCGCGCTTTGGAATACTTGAATACTCACGCGGTCGCGCATACGTCGAATCAATGGATTCACGAGAACTACCATGACCGTGATATGATCAGCAATATGGTTTACGAAATGACCGTATCTGTGTGGGAAGAAACCAAATACGACAGAGCAAAACAAGAATCTGTGCCTGTCGCGTGGTATGTTACGTGGGATGTGGATATGCGATCGCCAAAGCACGGCTGCTGTGTTGAGATCGCGGGTCAAAGGCGAAAGCGTTACACCGATAAAGCGGCTGCGGAAAAATATATCGAGGGTCGCAAAAAAGCCTTTGCACAGTATTTCAAAGAAATCTCACCGCCGATACCGCAGAATTACGCTGAGTATTTCAAGGTAAACGGCGTATTACTGCCCGGATATACGGTTGAAGGTCAAGCGCCTGTCCCTTCAAACAAAACCGCCGATGAGATCATCAATGAGATCAAAGGCGGCGATTGCTTGTCTAATGAAAAAAAGCCTTCCGTGCTGAAAAAGCTGACGGAGGGCAAAACCAATAACTCACCTCCCACAAAGGGAGCAAAACGGAAGGAGGAACAAAGTATATGAATGTTTTAATGGTGGAGACCGGCAAGGCGCCCTATGAAACCGAGATCGGCGACGGTCTGGAAGCGATGCAGGCCGCCGTCGGCGGAAATATTCAGGCAGTTTATCCCTATGAGGATTTGGTCGGACTTGTCTGCAATGAGGAAGGTAAGCTCGAAGGCTTGCCGCTTAACCGCGCTCTCAGAACCGAGGACGGCGAAATCTACGATATTATCGCCGGCAACTTCTTTATCTGCGGTCTCGGAGAGGAAAACTTTTGCAGTCTCTCGCCTGAACTTGCCGAGAAGTTCAAGGAGGAATTCAAGCACCCTGAAAAGTTTGTCAGGATCGCGGGTAAGATCCTCGCTGTCAAACAGCCTGTACCCGGCGACGGCGCGCCCGAAAAGCCTCAAAAGGGTCCTGAGCTGTAATGTGGATGTCGATTCAGGAGCCGTATTTGCTGATCGTGCGGCATGACGATTTCTATCCCGATCCGCGCCGTGAAGATGAAAATTTTGGAACCATGATTTGTTTTCACCGGCGTTACAGTTTGGGCGACGAACACGGTTACAAAAACTCCGACGAGCTGATCAAGGATTTGTATATCAAGGCAGCCGGCGGCGGTGAGCAGGGAGAGCAAAAGTATGAGGATTTAATGGATAGGTTCGACGTATGGCCTGTGACCTTGCAGCAAATCCAAGCTAAAAATCAGGAGCTTATGTCAGAGATTGAAAAGGCGTATGTCGTGCTGCCTGTCTATCTTCTCGACCACAGCGGGTTATCCGTCAGCACTCACAGCTTTAACGATCCGTGGGACAGCGGACAGACGGGAATCATTTTTGCTTCTTTAGATAAGGTTCGTGAGGAATACGACGTTGAGACGGTCACGCCGGAGATAAGGAGCAAAGCGGAGGATTTGCTTCGCGGCGAGGTCGAGCAGTACGACGCGTACCTGAACGGTGAGTGCTATGGCTATGAGTTGTATAAAAACGGTGAGGTCGTGGATAGCTGTTGGGGCTTTACCGGAGCTCTTGACAAGGCGTGTGAGGATATTGCCGACTATCTCCCTGACGGGTGCAGGGGTATGATAAAGGATTTATCCGAGGTCAACGATGCGCCCTCCGTTATCCAAACGCTGATGAAGCACGCGCGGATTCAGGCAGCACAGGCGGAAAAAGACCACAACCGCGAGCCGCAGCAGAAATCGCTTGACGCGGTTTTGAGTTAAGGAAGGAGGAATAATTTGCAGGAAGAAATCGACCAAAGGACTGTATCGATCACCGTTCAGGCGGCAAAGCTGTCCGGGCGGGTGCTGAAAGCCGCGATTACGGCGGCGCTTCATAAAATGCAGCAGCAGCGCCATTCCGTCAAGGTCGGGCGCAACAGTCTGAAACGGTTGGCACAGGGCGACGGCGGTATGAATACGATCGAGGTGTCAGGGCGGTTGCGCTCGTTTGAGCGTTACGCGCGGAAATATCAGATCAGGTATCACATAGAAAAAGAGGTCGGCAGCAAGCCGCCTCGCTGGACGGTATATTTCAAGGCGAATCAGGCTGACGCGCTGACCGCAGCGTTTAAGGCGTTTACCAATAAAGACCTTGACCGCAGCAAGAGACCGTCGCTGGTGGCACAGCTTCGCAAATTCAAGGAGCTTGTCAAAACTCTTGGAAAAGATCGAGTCCGCAACAAGGAGCACGGAGGTCCCGAACTCTGAACAGAAACGAAATTATCAGAAAATATATCATACCAAATTCTCCGTACCTGATTTTTGTCTGGCTGTTTTCAAAACTCGGCGAGGCTATCCGGCTCGCGCCCGGTGCTGACGCTTCCGTAAAGCTGTTTGGATTGAATCAGGGCTTTTCGGCAGCGTTCAGTCACTTTCTGCCCTCCGCGCTAATAGATGTTCTAATCGGAATAATCGGCGCGGCAGTAGTGCGGTTGATTGTATATGTCAAAAGCAAAAACGCTAAAAAGTACCGTAAGAATGTGGAATACGGCAGCGCGCGCTGGGGCACCAAAAAGGATATTGCTCCGTTTATGGACACGGACAGGTGGAATAACATTATATTGACCGCGACCGAGGGTTTAATGATGTCCGGCAGACCGAAAAATCCGGCGTTCGCCCGAAACAAGAATGTGCTGGTTGTCGGCGGTTCCGGCTCGGGCAAGACTCGTTTTTTCATCAAGCCAAATTTAATGCAAATGCACAGCTCCTATGTTATCACCGACCCGAAAGGTACGGTTTTGGTGGAGTGCGGAAAGCTGCTGCAACGCGGCGCGCCGAAACGTGATAAGAATGGAAATGTTGTGCGGAATAAGCAGGGCAAGGTCATTTATGAGCCGTATAAGATAAGGGTTTTTAATACGATCAACTTTTCAAAATCCATGCACTTTAATCCGTTCGCATATATCCATTCTGAAAAGGATATTCTGAAAATCGTCACTACGCTTATCGCCAATACCAAAGGCGAGGGCAAGGCAGGCGACGATTTTTGGGTCAAGGCGGAGACGCTGCTGTATACCGCCCTGATCGGTTACATCTATTATGAAGCGCCGGCTAATGAGCAGAATTTCGCGACGCTGGTAGAAATGCTGAACGCAATGGAGGTGCGCGAGGACGACGAGAATTTCAAAAATGCCGTTGACCTTTTATTTGACGCTTTGGAGCAGAAAGACCCCGATCACTTCGCGCTGCGACAGTATAAGAAATACAAGCTCGCGGCAGGCAAGACGGCAAAATCTATTTTGATTTCCTGCGCGTCGCGTCTGGCTCCCTTTGACATTAAAGAGGTCAGGGAGATCACCATGTATGACGAGCTGGATTTAGATAAGCTCGGCGACGAGCGGACGGCGCTGTTTCTGATCATGTCCGACACCGACGGCACCTTTGCTTTTCTTATCAGCCTGATTTATTCCATTCTGTTCAACCGACTGTGCGAGCGTGCCGACGACGTTTACGGCGGTAGGCTGCCTGTTCATGTGCGCTGCCTGATCGACGAGGCGGCGAATATCGGTCAGATCCCGAATCTGGAAAGGCTGATGGCGACGATCCGATCAAGAGAGATTTCCGCTTGCCTTGTCTTGCAGGCGCAGTCTCAGTTAAAGGCTTTGTATAAGGATAACGCCGATACCATTATAGGGAATTGTGACAGCTCATTATTTCTCGGCGGCAAGGAGGAAACCACGCTGAAAAGCTGGAACTCCCTGTTGGGCAAGGAGACGATAGACCTTTATAACGAGAGCGTCACAAAGGGCAATCAGGAGAGCCACGGGCAGAATTTCCAAAAGCTGGGCAAGGATCTGATGTCAATGGACGAGATCGCCGTCATGGACGGCGGCAAGTGCCTGTTGCAGGTTCGCGGCGTGCGGCCGTTTCTTTCCGACAAGTTTGACATCACCAAACACCCATATTATAAGTATCTGTCGGACTACGATCCGAAGAACGCTTTTAACATAGAAGATTTTTTATCGACCCACTTCAAGCCGAAAAAGGACGAGCGGTTTGTCAATTACGAAATCAGCGCCGAGGATTTGGAGCGGTATTCGGAATAAGGAGGCTGTTGTTTGAGGATAAGGGATTCTCCCTGAAAAACTACATCATTCATTTGTTACCGCCGTTCAAACAGTAACGGGCGGTATTTTTATTTCAAATACATTCTAACACACAATTTCACTCAATTACAAGTCAATTTACAGTCATTGACAAAACTAAATCTAAATCAAACAGGAGGAATTTAATGGGCTTTTTTTCAAACGCAATCAATACGCTTCAAATTCTTGTTATTGCGCTGGGTGCGGGTCTCGGCGCGTGGGGCGTCGTTAATCTTTTGGAGGGCTACGGCAACGACAATCCCGGCGCGAATGCTCATGTACGGTAAGGAAGCAAGCAACCGAAAACAAGAGATAGACCGCCAGCACTACACTATTCCGAACCAAAGACCAAAAGATAAGCATTGTGGGAAAATCTAAACTTTTGGAT
>NZ_JAHLQB010000080.1 GCF_018918205.1 Lachnoclostridium sp. MSJ-17
TAGGACTGATAGCATGATTGTTTCACTTTGCATGATCGCCTACAACGAGGCTGAGGCGATCGAGGGCCTTTTCAGCGATATCTCGCTGCAGGAGTACCCGCACGAAAAAATTGAAATTGTCTTTGTTGACAGTATGTCGACCGACTCGACTCACGAGCGCATGGAGGAGTTCAAGAACACCGACTACGGCTTCCTCGACGTCAAAATCGTCCAGTGCGCCAAGCGCAACCAGGCGTTTTCGTGGAACGCCGCGCTCATGACCGCGACAGGCGACGTTATTATCCGCGTCGACGCTCACGCGCGCATTCCGCGCAACTTCGTCTCGCGCAATGTCTACAACCTCAAGCAGGGCGAAAATGTCGTCGGCGGCGGCAGACCGAATATCAGCTCAAACGTCAGCTCATGGAAGCTGACTCTCCTCGCGGCGGAGGACTCGCTTTTCGGCAGTTCTATCGCGGCTTACCGCCGGCCCGCCACTCAGAAGGAGTATATGGACAGCCTCTTTCACGCCGCGTACAGGCGCAAGGTCATCGCAAAGGTCGGCGGCTTTAACGAGAACCTCGGCAGAACCGAGGACAACGAGTTCCATTACCGCATAAGAATGGCGGGCTTCAAGATGTGCTGCTGCCCGGATATCATCTCGTATCAGCACTCGCGCAACACCCTCAAGCACATGATACGACAGAAATACTCAAACGGCAGGTGGATCGGTCTGACATTGTCCGAATGTCCGGGCTGTCTTAGCTACTTCCACTTCGCGCCGTTTATCTTCGTGATGATGGTTATCCTGCTTGCAGTTATCGCGGCTCTCGGCAGACCGATGCTGCTTTATATGCTATTGCTCATTTACGGAATGTTCGACGCGGTCAACACCGTCGGCTGCTTCACCCTCAAAAACGTTCAGCCGCAGTTCTTCCTTTTGCCGCTGATTTTTCCGCTGCTGCACGTCGCCTACGGAGTCGGCACGCTTGTCGGACTTATCCAGATACCCTTCTGGCGGCGCAAAATTCGCAATTCCCACGCCAAGGAGCACATCGAGAGGGTCAGGCGCAAGGTAAAGGAAAACACAAGAAGGTAAATGATTATGGACAAGGTAGAATTAACCCCTGAGCTGCTGCGCGAGTTACAGCTCAAGCAGCTCGATATGCTCGTATATTTCCGCGATTTCTGCGAGAAGAATAATTTGACCTTCTGGCTGATAGGCGGCGGTCTGATAGGCGCTCTCCGCGAGGGCGGTTTCGTGCCGTGGGACGACGATGTAGACGTCATGCTTCCGCGCGAGGACTACGAGAAGCTGCCTGCGCTCTGGCGCGAACAGGGCATGGACGGAAGGTTCCGCCTGCTGAAAACCGGCGGAGAGGTCTTTACCGGCAATATTTTTATTACGATAACCGACACGAACTACACGATGGTCAAGACAAATCAGGTGGACGTCGATATTCCTCACGGACTGGTACTCGACGTGTTTCCGCTCGACGTCGCGCCCGACGGCAGATTTGCCCGCAAGCGTCAGCTCGTCTGGACGATGCTCTATTCTCTGTTTCTCGCACAGGTCGTGCCCGAGAATCACGGCGGAATCCTCGGCTTCGGCAGCCGCGTCCTGCTCGGGATTTTCAGGGGAAAGAAAATCCGCGAGAAGATCTGGCGCTCCTGCGAGAAGCACATGAAGAAGTACAAGCTCAGCGAAAACAAGTGTGTGACGGAGCTTTGCTCGGGTCCGTACTGGATGCGTTTCGAGTATCCGAAGGAAATCTACGAGGGAATCGACTACGTGACCTTCGAGGGACTGAAAATGCCCTGCATGTCCGGCTACGACGACTACCTCACGCGAGTTTTCGGCGACTACATGCAGCGTCCGCCCGTCGACAAGCAGAAGCCGCACCACGACATAGCCTACCTTGACCTCAACACTCCCTGCGAGGTGTACGACAATGCCCACAGAAAAGCTGACAAGGGATAATTATCATATTCTGATCGACGAGCTGAAGGCCTCGGCTGACGGCAAATACCGGGATTTTCATGCCTCTCTCGTTCCTAACGAGGAAAAGGACAGGATCCTCGGCGTTCGCATGCCGCGCCTGCGCGAAATCGGCAAAGAAATCAGCAAAACCGATCCTCGAGGGTTCCTCAAAATCTGCGGCGACGACTATTACGAGGAGCGGCTGCTCCGCGCGATCGTCACCTGTCTGATAAAGCCCGCGGATTTTGCCGACCTCTGCGCTCTTTCAGACGGCATGCTGCCTTACGTCAACAGCTGGGCGGTCTGCGACACCTTCTGCTCGGGATTTAAGAAGATAAAAAAGTACAGGGCGGAGTTTTTTGACCACATAGGGGAGTACCTTGACGGAAACGAGTGGGAACAGCGCGTCGCTCTCGTCATCATGCTCTGTCACTACCTCGACAGCGAATATATCGACCGCGTACTCGAGCGCACCGACAGAGTTCACAGCGGTGCGTACTACGTGAAGATGGCTCAGGCGTGGCTTATGGCGACGGCTCTCGCAAAATGCCCGGAGCCCGCGCTCCGTTACTACGAGAATAACAGCCTTGACCGCGACGTGTTCAACAAGGCGGTGCAAAAGGCGGTTGAGAGCCGCAGAATAGACGACGAAACAAAAAAATACCTGCGCGCCCTTCAAAGCACTTGACAAACCGTGACGCGCGCATATAATAATATATAGGTTGTTTTCGGGGCGGAGTGAAATTCTCCACCGGCGGTTATAGTCCGCGAACAGACGAAGGTCTGCCGAGCCTGTGGAATTCAGGCACCGACGGTTAAAGTCCGGATGAAAGAAAACGCGCACAGCGGCTTTTGCCGCGCAATAAAGCGCATTTTGCCCGACGTATCAGCGTCGGGATTTTTCTTTTACAGGGAGTTTTTATCCCGCCGTTGATGAATGCTTGAACAGATGAATGCTTCAAAAGGCGGGCGAAAGCGCCTATCGGCGCCCAACAGCCTAAAATATTATTTTAGGAGGTCATTTTATGACAGCAAAAGGAAACGAGCGGGTCAAGGCGGTCGCCGCAATGGCTATGCTCACGGCACTCGCGGTCGCAGCGGATATCTTTCTCAGGATTCCGAATATCGGCGGCATTCTCACTTACGAGCCCAAAGAGGTGATCCTCACCATAGGCGCGTTCATCTTCGGCACGATCCCGGGACTTATTATGTCGCTGGTCGTCTGCTTTGTCGAGATGATCACGATCAGCACTACCGGTCCTATCGGACTGCTGATGAACTTCCTCGCTTCGGCGACGTTTATCGGAGTGGCGTCTGTGATCTACCACCGCAAAAAGACTATGGGAAGGGCGATCATCGGTCTAGTTTCAGGCTCACTCGCTATGATCGGTATCATGCTGCTCTGGAACTACATTATGACGCCGATTTACATGGGCGTACCGCGCGAGGCGGTTGTCGATTTGTTCCTGCCGCTGCTGATTCCGTTCAACGCGATTAAGGCGGCGCTCAATTCGGCGGTAGTGCTCCTGCTCTACAAGGGCGTTGTCACCGCTCTGCGCAAGTCGAGACTGATTCCCGAGCGCGAGAGCAACGACGGAGAGAACAAGAGGGCGAACACGATCATACTTGTCATCGTGTCTGCCGTCGCGGTAGTGACCCTGCTGATGGTGCTGCTGATTTTCGCGAAGATCATCTGATTTGCCGCAAAACAGCGGGACTTGACAAAACGGTATATAGTGGTATAATATTGTATGGAAAACAGAGTAGAATACGGCGCGTAAAGTGTTCCGCGGACGGGGAGTTGCCGCGGAGACGAAGGGCTTGCCTGCGGTGCCGTTTTCGCATCCCGCTGTCGTTCGGATTATTCGGCGGGCAGTCTTGCCCGCCTTTTATTTTTGGGGGAATAATATGAGATATATAAAAAAATTTCCGGTATCTCTCTTTGAGCTGAAGGATATCCGCTCGCTCGCGGTCATTGCGATGCTGCTCGCTCTGAGAATTGTGCTGGGAATGTTTGCGAACGCCACGCTGCCCATGTTCGGCAACACGGTCAAGTTTTCGGCGGCGTTTATCCCGATCGCGGTAACGGGCGCGATGTTCGGTCCGGTCCCGGCGGGACTTGTCGGAGCGCTTGGAGACGTGCTGTCGTTTCTGATCGCACCTACCGGCGGAGCGTATTTTCCGGGATTTACGGTAAGCGGACTGCTTACGGGTCTTATCTACGGTTTCGCGCTGTACAACGAGAAGCTCAGCCTGCCGCGCATCGCGATAGCATGGGCGGTCAACGCTCTTGTCGTCGAGAGCTTCATGGCGGCGTATTGGCTGTATATCCTGTACGGACAGCAGCCCGACTACTGGTTCTATCTCTCGGCGCGCGGAATCAGCCTTGCGGTAAAGTGCGCGCCCGAAATTCTCATTCTCTTTGCCCTCGGCAAGCCTGTAACGGCGCTGTCGCGGAAGCTGATGAAAAAATAAAGTTTTACAGTAAAGGCGTTCCCGGTTCGGGAGCGCCTTTTTTGCAGACAAAAACAGGCAGCATAATCGCTGCCTGTCGGATTTTTAGATTTACTTCGCGAATTCAGCCGCACGGCTTTCGCGGATAATGTTGACCTTGATCTGTCCGGGATAATCGAGCTCTTCCTCGATTTTCTTACAGATCTCTCTCGCGAGCGGGATCATGCGCTCGTCCTTGACGACCTCGGGCTTGACCATAACGCGAACCTCGCGGCCTGCCTGGATCGCAAATGAGCGTTCAACGCCGTTGAAGGACGAGGCGACTTCCTCGAGCTTCTGCAGACGCTTGATGTAGTTCTCAACGTTTTCACGTCTCGCGCCGGGTCTTGCGGCGGAGAGTGCGTCGGCAGCCTGCACAAGACAGGCGACGATAGTTTTTGCCTCGACGTCGCCGTGGTGAGCGTGGATAGCGTGGATAACCGCGTCGCTCTCCTTGTACTTTCTGGCGAGGTCTACGCCGATCTGGATATGAGTTCCCTCAACCTCGTGGTCAATGGACTTGCCGATATCATGCAGCAGTCCGGCGCGTTTCGCAAGCGTCGGGTCGAGACCGAGCTCGCTCGCCATCATGCCGGCGAGATACGCGACCTCTATCGAGTGGTTGAGCACATTCTGACCGTAGCTGGTGCGGTAACGCAGACGTCCGAGCATCTTGACAAGCTCGGGATGAATGTTGTGGATGCCGAGCTCGAGCACGGCTCTTTCGCCCTCGCGCTTGATTGTAGCGTCAACCTCGCGTCTGGCTTTTTCCACGGTCTCCTCAATTCTGGCGGGGTGGATACGTCCGTCGGAAATGAGTCTTTCAAGGGCGAGCCTCGCGACCTCGCGCCTTACGGGCTCGAAGCACGAGAGGGTTATCGCCTCCGGTGTGTCGTCGATTATCAGGTCTACGCCTGTGAGCGTTTCAATCGCTCTGATGTTTCTTCCCTCACGTCCGATGATTCTGCCCTTCATCTCGTCATTGGGGAGAGGAACAACCGAAATTGTTGCCTCAGCGACCTGCTCGGCGGCAAGTTTCTGAATAGCAAGTGAAATAATGTTGCGGGCTTTTTCGTCCGCTTCTTCCTTGAGCTGCGCCTGATACTCCATGATCTTGACGGATTTCTCGTGCGCGAGCTCGCTTTCAAGCTGGGAAAGCAAGTAGCTTTTTGC
>NZ_JAHLQB010000115.1 GCF_018918205.1 Lachnoclostridium sp. MSJ-17
CATTCTGACATAGACCTTTTTGTTTGCGTTGATAAGACTTGTGATTGTTTTCATTTTCGTTCCTCCAAAAAAATATTACCCAAAAGAGGAGCACGAAAAAAACGCCCATCGTCAGACGGGCGTTGATAACAATTCCTCACCCATCAGTCAAGCATTACCACCTTACATGTTGCAGGTTGGTGTGCGGTCAACGAGCTTGTCTCTCGCGCACTCTTTATAGGTTGGTTATATTATAATTTCCGAAACGGAATTTGTCAACCGTTCATTTTCAGTTTTTCAAAATGGTACGAGTAGCTCTTTTCGGCGCCCTTGAAAACAGGCCATCCGTCAATGCCGTCATTGCGCTTGCGCGGAATGATGTGGATATGGAAATGCGGTACCGACTGCCCCGCGCTTTCATCGCTCGCGTTGAGCAGGTTCACGCCGTCGTAGCCGCAGTTGTCGACAAGGTGACGGGAAACCTTCTGCACGGTATCCATCATGTCGTGCAGCGCATCGCTGTCGCAGTCAAGAATATTTTTGAAGTGCTTCTTCGGAATGACGAGGATATGTCCGTCAACGTCGTCCGCGATATCCATGATGGAAATCGTTGTGTCGTCTTCGTACAGCTTGCAGCTCGGAAGCTCTCCCTTGATGATTTTGCAAAATACACAGTCCATTTTGTTTGCCTCCTTCGATAGGTTATAACTCATTATAATACGCGCGGCGAATGATTGCAACAGTTGCGTTCCCGAAAAAATTGTTATAAAATATTTTCGGAAAACACTTGACTCTGACGCAGCGTCATAGGTTATCATAGAACCCGAGGTGAGGAAGTTGAAAATGCAGATTAAAGAGTTTGCGCAGCAAATTGGCGTGAGCGTGCGCACGCTTCACTACTACGACGAAATCGGATTGCTCAAACCGTCCGAGGTCGACGCGCAGAACGGATACCGGTTTTATGACGAAAGATCTTTGGAGCGCATGCAGGAGATATTATTTTACCGCGAGCTGGATTTCTCTCTCAAAACCATCGCGCAGATTCTCTCGTCGCCTGACTATGACAAACAGCAGGCGCTGACGCGTCAGCGGAAATTATTGCTCGCAAAAAAGGAACGGCTGGAGCGGTTGATCGACGCGCTGGACAGCATGGAGAAAGGAGAAGGGTTTATGAAGCCGAATAACGAATACGAAGACCTGAAAAACAAGTACGCGGAGGAGGTCAGACAGCGCTGGGGCAGCACCGACGCGTACAAGGAAAGCCAACAGCGCAATACTGATTTCAGCCAAGCGGCTTCTTTGCTTGACGCGGTGTTTGAAGAATTCGCCGAGCTTGACCGCAGCGGGATTTCGCCCGACAACGAAGCGGCGAAAATACAGGTAGAAAAATTGCAGCGGTGTATTACCGATAATTTCTATACCTGTACAAACGAGATCCTCGCGGGACTCGGACAGATGTACGTCGCCGACGTCCGCTTCAAAAACTACATCGACAAACACGGCGAGGGTACAGCCGAGTTCGTTTCACAGTGCATAAAATCCTATTGTAAATAATTCAAGCAGCGTGTAAGCAGAATTCAAATCTGTTTGCACGCTTTTTCTAATCATATATTGCAAATAAGCGGAAAAATCACGATGATGGATTGCAATGTCCGTTAAATGGGACATCGGTTTTGAGATAATATTGGTATCAGAAATACAACACATGATTATTTTATGGGGAGGTATTACCATGAAGTTCAAAATCGGTTTCAGCGGATATGAGGAAGAGCAGCAGACAGCGGAGCAGCTTGCGGAGATGCCCGGAGAGATGCAGCCTGTAAAGTCGGTGGTGCAGGTGCGCTTCCCGAGTCAGGGACGTTCCTATTCTTACTACAACGACCGCTTTGATCTGTACGTCGGCGACATCGTCTTTGTCGAGGGAAAGCTCGAGGGCGTGAAGGGTATCGTGACCGAGCTGTCGCGCACCTTTAAAATCAGACTGTCCGACTACAAGCGCGTGATCGCGGTTGCCGACACAGAGGTAAAAGGCAGACTGTATTTCGGCGGTTCGCACCTGATAGCCTTTGACAAGGACGTCATTCCATACGACAAGATCCGCGCGTGGTTCCTTCCTCCCGAGAGTGAAGAGGAGTACGCGGTGGGCTGTGACGACGAGAGCGTTCATATTGATGACCCGAGAGCCTTTGGTTTCCGCAGCGAGATAGCGGAAAGAGGATTTGATTACTACAACCGTTGCAAGGTAGTGTACATCAGCGTGGACGGCGAAAGCGGCAGAGCGATCGTCGAGGGCAGCAGGGCTTATGAGCTGACGTTTGACTATTTCGCGGGCGAGATCAGCAATCTGACCTGCGGATGTTTCTGCTCGTATCACTGCAAGCATGAATTTGCCATGCTTCTGCAGCTGCGCGAAACGCTGAGGATGATAGAGGAGCTATATGACGATGAATACGGCGAGTCCGATTACTTTGCCGCCATCGGCAAGTCCGCTCTGCTGACATACGCGATGGACAGAGAAGAAAAGGGCAGTATTGTATTGGAATGAAATAGTTTTGGGAGTTATGAAATTTACGGGTAATTGGGGTAATATCTGCATTTTATCAGTATTTATCAGCTTTTTCAATCATCCGCTGGGGTGATGTTCAGGTAAACTTGAGGGGATAAATCACCCGAACGCCACCCTGACAAAAAGTGGAAAACATAAGTATTTATGCGGATTTTGGAGAATAATTACCCCAATCACCCCATTGAAATATTATGTGGCTTAACCTTGATGGAGCGGCAAAAAAAGTGCTACAATTAATCCAGACTATTCAGAGGAAGTGAACACCTTATGAGCACATCATTACATGCCGCGTCCGGCAGTACGGCGGAGGATTTGTTTATCGACCTGTTTTCCGATACCTTCGGCGCGGAAAAAGCAGGGTACCTATACAGCCAGTATCACTTCTTTGATATTTACAACAACGATCGATTTGCGGACTTCCTGATTGAGAACGGCGCGAAAAGAATCGCGATTGAAATTGACGATGAAGCCACACACAATCCGCGGCTTGTTTCGCGCAACAAATACTACGACGACCTGCTCAAGCAGAACAGCATGATCTATCTCGGTTGGGATGTTTACCGCTGGGCGGTTCGTCAGATGCAGCAGCAGCCCGATACCGTCAAGGACGAGCTGCGCGTTTTTTTAGGTTCTTCGCCGCATTTCCGCGAGGTGGAGGATTATCTTCCGTGTCAGCGGAGCAAAGCCATTGAAGCGGATGATCTGGAGCTCAAGGGACACCAAAGAGCCGCGCTTGCTTCGCTTGAAGAAATGCGTAGGCGGCATGAAACCATCGCCTTGATTTATCACGCGACAGGCACGGGAAAAACCGTGACTGCGGTCACGGACGCAAAGCGCATTGGCAAGCGCACGTTGTTTATCGCGCATACCAACGAGCTTGTCACACAGGCGGCGGAGACATTCAAAAGACTGTGGACTGACGTGAGCGTCGGTATTTATATGGGTCCGCTCAAAGAAAAGGATGCGTTTGTTGTTTGCGGCAGTGTGCAGAGCGTCGCGCTGCATACGGAGGAGTTTGGCGAAACGGATTTTGAGTATCTGATCATTGACGAAGCGCATCATGCGGCGGCTGAAACCTATCAAAAGATTTTGGCGTATTTCAAGCCGTCCTTCACGCTCGGACTGACGGCGACTCCCGAACGTGCCGACGACCGGAACATTCCGGACATTTTCAAAAATACCGCACATAAGCTCGATATCAAGACGGCGGTGGAAATCGGCGAGCTTGTGTCCGTTCGTTGTATCAGAATACATACCAACATTGATTTGACGAAGGTGCGGTTCAACAGCGTCCGCTACAATATCCGCGACCTTGAAAGTAAGATATTTGTTCCTGACCGCAACAAGCTGATTGTTGATACCTTTATGGAATACGTGTCAGACAAACGCACGGTTATCTTCTGCGCGAGCGTAAAGCATGCGGAGGAAATCGCAGCAAAAATACGTGAACGCGGCGTTCCTGCACAGGCGGTGTCGGGCAGCATGAAAATGTCCGGGAGAAATGAACTCCTTGCCAAATTCAAGCATGGCGAAATCAAGGTGTTATGCGCCTGTGACCTGCTCAATGAGGGTTGGGATTGCCCTGAAACCGAAGTTTTGTTTATGGCGCGTCCGACAATGTCAAAGGTGCTCTATACACAGCAGCTCGGCAGAGGTATGAGGTTGAGCGAGGGCAAGGAATTTTTGATGGTGTTTGACTTCGTGGATAACGCGAGTCAGTATAATATGCCGTATTCACTTCATCGACTGATGAAATTAAAGGACTATCATCCCGGAAAGCGCGTTCTTGGAACCAAACAGCAGATGCAGGAGGATGACGAGCTGTACCGCAGAGGAGAAAAGCCCGAAGCGCTGATCGACTATCCCGTCAGCGCGACGGATTATGAAGCGGTTGACGTATTCAACTGGCAGGACGAAGCGGCTGGAATGTTGTCGCAAATGGAGTTTATCCGCCGCGTGGACGTGCAGTCCGAAACCGTTGAACGCTATATCCGTGAGGGCAAGATCATTCCCGATATGATCGTTCCGCTCAGTGAGCACAAAAAGCTGAAATACTTCCGCGGGGAAACGCTGAATGCGGCGGCTGAAGAATACGGCTGGACATTAATAGACGATGAAAACCGCAAGGAGCTTTTCATGGATATGGTGCGGCAAATGGACATGAGTTATTCCTACAAGCCCGTTTTGCTAAAAGCGATTTTTGCACATGCCGACAAAAACGGACGGGTGCCGATTGATAATATCGTCGCGTATTTCAGGGAATATAATGAGGGAAGAAAAGCAAGCGGATTGAAAGCTGAAAAAGCGAACAGTATTTTCGCGAAGGGCGGTTACACCGACGCGGAAGCGAGAAGGAATATCCTTGCAAATCCGTTCAAACGCTTTGAAGATATGCAGATGCTCCGCCACACCAAAACCCTCGGCATCATCGAGGTGGAGCCGACAGTGTGGAAGAATCTGACTGATGAAGAAAAGCGGGA
>NZ_JAHLQB010000034.1 GCF_018918205.1 Lachnoclostridium sp. MSJ-17
TTCGTAGTGAAGCGACCAACAACTACCAACTACCTACTACCAACTACCCAACTACCTACTACCCAACTACCAACTACCAACTACCCAACTACCAACTAAAATGTACTTACATCTTGGAAACGACGTTGTAATCAAAACAGAAAATATAATCGCCGTATGCGACCTCGACGCCTGCACGGTTTCAAAAAAGACGAGGGATTTTCTCTCGCTCGCCCAAAAGCGCGGAGAGGTAATAAACGTGTCCTACGAGCTGCCAAAGTCGTTCGTGGTATGCGTTGAGCGCGGCGTCAGGAAGGTATATATCTCTCAGCTCTCGGTAAAGACCCTGAGCAGGAGAGAGCTGAAATTTCATTAAAACGGAGTAATCATATGAAGAAAAAGAAATGTCCATACTGCGGCAGAAGAGTGCCTTATTCCGTCGCTTTCAGCAGAAGAAGAAAAGCAGAATACGTCTGCAAAAACTGCGGCAGAGAGAGCCGCGTCGTGATAAAACGTTCGGTAATTCTTGCGTTTTTGATCTGTGCCATCATCTCGATCGCGATTTTCGTACTCTGGGTCTATCTCAAGCTCACCTACAATCCGCTGGGCATTGTGGCTATCGCGATTCCGCTTATTATTTTCACAATCATTTCTCCTAAGTTCGTCCGCTTTGAGGCGCTCAAAAAATACAAAAAGACGATGGAGGCAAAGAAGGCAGGCATAGCCTACTCCGACAACCTCTCCGTTTCCGAGATCGACAACGAGTTCAGCGGTCTTGACAGCGGCAGCAGGTTCAGCATCAACTCCGACATTTTCAACCAGATAAAAGCCGAGCGCACCACCGCAAAGGAGCAGGCTGAAAACAACGAGATCTCATCGACCTCAAACGAAATCGATAATTCCTACGTTCATGTTATAGACGACGTAAGCGAGCAGCATTCGGTAGACGAGGCTCCGCTCAAGAAGCTCCATTCCGAGGGCAGCCGCGTTAACCGCCACTACATCAGTCCTCCGGTTCAGGAAGAGCAGCCGATCCCCGTTTACGAGGAGGTCGAGGACGACGTGAAGGAATACAAGCCCGACGGCAACAAGTATTCCGCAAACAGAAGGTTTTAATGATGTTCAGACTTCCAACCTGTCCGCACTGCAAAACGGTATACGGCTACGGCGAGGTAAGAAGCGCGGTTTTCAAGAGGGAAAAGACCTGCTATCACTGCAAAAAGAATTTTTCCGTATCGAGAGCCGGCGTATGGATATTGCTGCTCATACTCGTCGCGGTCTGCACTGCGGCTGACATAATCGCGTTTAACGTATTTCCGCACACCACGGTGATAACGGTGTATATAATCAACAGCGTATTCGCTGTCGCGGCGTTTTTTATGCTGCCGTTTTTTATCAGATTCAGAACGAACAAAACGAACAAGAGGTAACTATGGATAACGCAGAACACATCGAAAGAAACGAAGAAAATATCGAAATAACAAAGGTCGAGCAGGAATACGGCGCCGACGAGATACAGGTGCTCGAGGGTCTTGAGGCGGTCAGAAAACGCCCCGGTATGTACATCGGTTCAACGGGACCGCGCGGACTTCACCACCTTGTTTACGAGATCGTCGACAACTCGATCGACGAGGCTCTGGCGGGCTACTGCTCAAAGATAGACGTCGTTATCGAGCCGGGCGACATTATCCGCGTCACCGACAACGGACGCGGTATCCCCGTAGGAGTAAACAGCAAGACGGGTCTGCCTGCCGTTACAGTCGTTTTCACCGTGCTCCACGCGGGCGGCAAGTTCGGCGGCGGCGGTTACAAGGTATCGGGCGGTCTGCACGGCGTAGGCGCATCGGTTGTTAACGCGCTTTCCGAGTGGCTCGAGGTCAAGGTTTGCGACGGCGAGGACGTGTATTTCCAGCGTTACGAGCGCGGCAAGATCATGAACGACCTCGAAAAAATCGGCAAGTCCGATATCAAGGGTACAGAGGTTCGTTTCAAGGCTGACCCCGAGATCTTCAAGGAAACAACGGTTTATGAGTACGAGGTGCTCGAGCGCCGTCTGCGCGAGCAGGCGTTCCTCAATGCCGGCGTACACATCGAGCTCAGAGATGAGCGCGACGCCGACAATATCATCAAGAAAAACTTCGTCTATGAGGGCGGTATCAAGAGTTTTGTGACCTTCATTCACAAGAAGCGTTCGCTCGAGGTCATCCACCCCGACGTAATATATTTCTCCTCAAAGAACGAGGAGGATACAGTGGCGGTCGAGATCGCCATGCAGTACAACGAAAGCTACAACGAGAATCTGCTGACCTTCGCAAATAACATTCACACCACCGACGGCGGTACTCACGAGGAGGGCTTCAAGAGAGCCCTGACCTACGTGATGAATGACTACGCGCGCAAGTTCGGCAAACTCAAGGATAACGACAAGAACCTCAGCGGCGAGGACGTGCGCGAGGGTCTGACCGCGATCATCTCGGTAAAGCTCAAGGAAGCGCAGTTTGAGGGTCAGACAAAGGCTAAGCTCGGCAACACCGAGGTGCGCACTATGGTGGACAAGCTCGTCCGCGACAAGCTGATGGTTTATCTCGAGGAGAATCCCGCCGTTTCGAAGGCGATTTTTGAGAAGGCTCTCGCCTCGGCAAGAGCGCGTGAGGCGGCGAGAAAGGCGAGAGAGAGCGTCCGCAGAAAGTCAGCTCTCGAGTCCGCACAGCTTCCCGGCAAGCTCGCAGACTGCCAGTCGCGCGACAGCAGCGAAACCGAGATATTCATCGTCGAGGGTGACTCCGCGGGCGGCTCCGCAAAGGGCGGCCGCGACAGAAGAATTCAGGCTATCCTTCCTCTCTGGGGCAAGATGCTCAACGTCGAGAAGGCGCGTATCGACAGGGTTTACGGCAACGACAAGCTCATGCCCGTAATCACCGCGCTCGGCACGGGTATCGGCGACGAATTCGACCTCAGCAAGCTCAGATACGACAAGGTAATCATCATGGCAGATGCCGACGTCGACGGCTCGCATATCCGCACGCTGCTTCTGACATTCTTCTTCCGCTATATGAAGCCCCTGATCGAGGCGGGTCACGTTTATATCGCGCAGCCGCCGCTCTACAGGATCACAAAGGGCAAGGAACATAAATACGCATATTCCGACCTCGAGCGCGACCAGATCCTCGCGACTATCGAGGGAAAAACAGAGATTCAGCGCTACAAGGGTCTCGGTGAGATGGACAGCGAGCAGCTCTGGGAAACCACGATGAATCCCGACTCGCGCCTGATGCTCAGGGTCGAGCTGACGGACGCCGAGGCTGCCGACGAAACCTTCACCATTCTCATGGGCGACAAGGTTGAGCCGCGCCGCGAGTTCATCGAGCAGAACGCCAAGTACGTGCAGAATCTGGACGTTTAATATAAGACAGGGAGGGAAACCATGCATTCCAGAACATATGTTACCGTCAGATACGCCGAGACGGACAGAATGGGTATCGCGCACCACGCGAATTTTCCGATCTGGTTTGAGATCGGCAGAACGGATTTTATACGTCTTTTTGACACGACCTACACCGAGATGGAGGAGTCGGGCATAATGACTCCCGTGTGCAATCTTTCGGCGCACTACATTCTGCCGGCGCAGTATGAGGACAGGCTGGTTATCCGCACCTGGTGCACCCACCTTTCGGCGGCGAGGATCGAGTTCTCATACACCGTCAAGCGGATCAACGCCGACGATACCCAGACCGAGCTCGCCTACGGCAGCACTGAGCACGGCTTTGTGGACGCGAAAACCTTCCGTCCGTGCAACGCGAAAAAGCGCATGCCCGAGCTGTATGAAAAAATGAATCAGAATATCAAGGTTTTATGATTTGAGGTTAAATCATGAGTAACGAACAGCAGATGAATGAAAACAGAATTATAGACGTTGACCTGCAAAACGAGATGAGGCAGAGCTTTCTGGACTACTCCATGAGCGTCATTGTCGCGCGCGCGCTTCCCGATGTGCGCGACGGTCTCAAGCCGGTTCACCGCCGTATTCTTTACACCATGTTTGAGCGCGGTCTCGACCCCTCAAAGCCCTACCATAAGTGCGCTGACACCGTCGGTTCGGTGCTCGGTGCGTACCACCCTCACGGCGACGCATCTGTTTACGACGCTATGGTAAGGCTCGCGCAGGACTTCTCGATGCGCTACATGCTCGTTGACGGCCACGGAAACTTCGGCTCCGTGGACGGCGACCCGCCTGCTGCTTACCGTTACACAGAAGCCCGAATGAGCAAGATCTCGATGGATATGCTCACCGATATAGACAAGGACACCGTCGACTTCGTGCCCAACTACGACGACCGACTAAAGGAGCCTGTCGTGCTGCCCAGCCGTTTCCCGAACCTTCTCGTTAATGGCTCGAGCGGTATCGCCGTAGGTATGGCTACCGAAATTCCGCCGCACAACCTCGGTGAGACTATCGACGCCGCCTGCGCCTACATAGAAAATCCCGACATCGAGCTCGCCGAGCTGATGGAATGTCTGCCGGGACCCGACTTCCCGACGGGCGGCATCATCATGGGCAGGAGCGGTATCCGCGCCGCATACGCGACCGGCAAGGGAAAAATCACCGTCCGCGCCCGCACTGAAATCGTTGAGGCGAAGAACGGCAGATTCAAGATTATCGTAACAGAGCTGCCCTACAAGGTAAACAAGGCGCGCCTGATCGAGAACATCGCAAATCTCGTCAAGGACAAGCGCATTGAGGGCATTTCGAATATTGAGGACCACTCCGACCGCATCGGTATGCACATCGAGATCGACGTAAAGCGCGACGCTTCGCCGCAGATCGTT
>NZ_JAHLQB010000023.1 GCF_018918205.1 Lachnoclostridium sp. MSJ-17
GATCGTTCGTGAAATCAAGAAGGAACTGGGAATGACGGAGAATTCATATTATCGCTTTTCAAAACAGACGGACAAGCAGGTCGAGGAACCGCAGCCGCAGGTTGACTTTGAGCGCATGAAGCGTTTAGACACTGTCTATCGGGCATTTTTGAACAAGCTGTTCTTGGCGAGGATCCATAAACCGGATTTGTACGCACGCGGTTTGTCGGACGAGGATATGGAGCGGTTCGGCTTTAAATCCGTTCCGCTGTTCGGCTACAAAGCCTTGTGCCGGGAATTACAGGCTGAAAACATCAGCTTGGAGAATGTCGGCGGCTTTTATCTCGATGGCGGTGAGTGGACGATCAACCTCAATCCGAAGATGACCGGCTACATGATCCCCGTATATAACTATTTCGGCTATATCGAGGGTATCCAAATTCGGCTCGATCGTCCGTTTGGCAAGACGAAATACCTCTGGTTTTCTTCCAACGGCTTACCGGGCGGCGCGGCTACTGCGGCGATCCCTTTCTATATGAAGGGAAGTCGAAAGCCCGATACGCTGATCGTTACGGAAGGCGCGTTTAAAGCGATCATACCCAACAAGGTGTTCGGGTATAGCCTTCTTGCGCTGCCGGGCGTGAATAATATCCGCGAGTTTGAAAAGCTGCTCCCGTATATCCGGCAGGACTACCGGCAGATTCTGATCGCGTTTGACGCGGATTTCCGCATCAATGAGAATGTGGCGAAGGCAAAGGAGAAGTTGAGGCGGCTGATTTATGAGAGTGATATTTACTGTTCAACCTTTGAATGGGATTTGTCCGACGGAAAAGGATTGGATGATTTTGCGCTGCATTGGATCAAAAGCAGAGACAATGCGGAAATTGAAGGGAGTGACGAATGAAGCTATGTATATCTACACGCAAAACAAATTAAACATTATCGGAGTGAATGAAAGGTCAAAATTCTCCATTGACACCTCGCAGCAGGGATTGCCGCGTCTGGTGGTGTATGAGGACGGCGTCAAAAACGTCTTGGGCGTTTATCTTCCCAACGAAGCGATGACAATTCTCAAGCAGTTGTTGCAGGCATTGAGTGAGGGACAGGCGTCCTACGAAATGCCGATATCCTCGCGCTTTTCCAACGGCTATCCGCTATCAAGTAACGACGTTCAGCGGATAACCGCCAAGCTGTCCGTCACAACTCATGCCAGACACAGAATGATTGAGCGCGGACTGTTCAGCGCGGACGTCTCGCCCGAAAAAATGAAAGAATCCGTTATACTATATATAAGGAACTCTTTTTGTTCCTTTTATAACACCGACGGCTCCGTCACGATCGGCGTCGATAACACCCACTACTTTATCATTGACTACGATTATCTCGCGGGCGGCTATTCGGTCAGAACCTACGCGGAGGAATCCGCTCACGGCTATTCTGTATCCGACAAACGCCGCAAGGCGAGAGGGGAGAGGGCTTAGTTTTAGGAGTTATTTGAGCAACAAAGTCAGCAATAAATGCTCATAAAGCTATGTTATAATATAGTATATCAAATCCAGGCGAAAGGAGTAACAATATATGGATTTAGTCAATAAAAAATTACTTAATGTTAAGGAATTAAAGGAATACACCGGTTGGGGTGATACGACTGTAAGGCGTTTGCTGAGAAGAGCCGACAGCCCCTTTACGGTTCGCATGGGCAACAGATTATACGCAGACAAGGATTTGTTTGACAAATACATTGCCGATTGCATTAAGTATCAGATAAATGTATGTTGAAATCATCAAAGTAATATGGTAAAATGATTATGTACTAATCATTTTACACGCTAAGGAGTGAAATGATTTGGGCAAAGATTTACATGGTAAATCCTTAGGCAAAGGTATAAGCCAGAGAAAAGACGGTCGATACGAGGCAAGGGCTATTATCCACGGAACTAAGATTCATTTGTATAATATGAGCCTTACTCAGATTCGAAAGGATTTTGAAACAGAAAAAGCCAAGGTGATAAGAAACGAAACAAACAATTGGTCAAATACTACATTGAACGAATGGTTTGATGAATGGTTCAAAGCATATAAGGAGCCAAAGCTAAAAGGCGGAGAGTCTACCCAGATATATTTGAGAAAGATTAAAAACACCTACATAAGGATTTTGGGTCGAAAGAAGGTTGAACTTGTTTCATCAATCAATGTTCAAACTGCTACTAATCAGCTTATAGAGGAAGAATACGGATATCGAAGCATTCGAGAGGCATTGTCGGTTCTCAGGGATTGCTTTGAAGCGGCGCTCATGAACCGCATGATCCAAGTCAATCCCTGTAAGGATATTTATATTCAACAGGCTGATATAGCGCCAAAAGAAAAACGTGTTTTGGATAAATGGGAACAAGATTTATTCTTGAAGTTAACCGAAAATGATATCTATCATGATTTATATATCTTCATGCTTTTAACCGGTATAAGAATCGGAGAATTATCAGCTTTAACTTGGGAGGATATTGATTTTTATAAAAAGGAAATCAGTATTTCCAAATCAATGAAAATTTACTATGTGAATAAGGTAAAGTATCAAGTTGTCAAGGCACCAAAGACATTGACCGGATACAGAATCATCCCGTTTTTTCACGGAGTAGAAGAAGCATTGAAAAGTTGGGCTAAGATTCAGCATGAACTCAAACAGAGCGCCGGAGCGAACTGGCAACCGATTGAGGAATACGGTAACTTGGTTTTCACAACCTCCAAAGGCACGCCCATTACCAGGTATAATCTTTCGCATGACATAAAAAAGGTAGAAAAAGATATGATTATCTATGAAACGCAGACTGCCTTTAGCGAGAAGAGAGTACCGCGGCAAATCAGAAGCATTCATCCGCATGTTTTCAGACACACTTTTGCGACTAATTGTTTTAAAAAGAAACTGGATCCCGTTTTTGTTCAGAGGATTATGGGACACGCAAGCTATGAAACAACATTGTATTATACACACCTGGTAGGCGAAGTAGTTGAGAAAGAGATTCAAAAAACGGTCAATTTCCTGGATTGAGAAAAATGCGTAAAATAAGTTTATCTGTTTGAGTTTTGCGTAAAATATCAGAGTTGCGCACCGCTTTTCGATACAGCCTTTTGACAAAACAATTTTTTGCTTACAAATTGCTTAAATGTTTTTTGCGCAGGCTGAATTGTTTAGAGTACAAGCCAAAAATGAAATCACTTCGCATTTATGGTACAATAATTTGACCTAATCAGAGCCTTCCGTTTTGGGAGGCTCTTTTTTCATGCTGCTCTTGCATTATTTGATGAAAAGCTTTATAATGCTGTAAGACGATGATTTTTACTAACGAGGGAACTATTCCGAGGACAGAGAATGCGAACTAAAGTCACAATTATAGACCGCAGCAATCCTGAGCTGCTTGAAATTCAGTGCCATCAAATCAGCGACGAAGTGCGCGAGATAGTTGCCTTTGTTAAATCCCGGCAGGGACAGCTTACAGCCACCGCCGACGAAAGGCAGTACGAGGTTGCCGTAACCGATATTTTTTATATAGAAGCGGTGGACAACAAGGTTTTTCTCTACACAAAAAACAAGGTGTATGAAACAAGACAGAGACTGTACGAGCTTGAGGAGGTGCTGAGGGAAAAGCATTTTTTGAGGGTATCAAAATCCACGCTGCTGAACCTGATGAAGGTAAGCTCGATAAAGCCTGCGCTGAACAGCCGTTTTACGGCGGTGCTTCCGTCGGGAGAGCAGGTTGTGATAACCCGAAAATACGTACCTGAGCTTAAGAAAGCGCTTAAAGGAGAAACCACGTAGCGCGGAATAAAAATGATATCGCGCCTGCTTTTGAAAAAAGTAAGTCAATACACTTGACAATCCGGCTGAAAAAAGGTAAAATAGTTAAAGTTGAATACGGAGACGTATCGAAGTGGTCATAACGGGGCTGACTCGAAATCAGTTAGGGAGCAATCCCCCGCGGGTTCGAATCCCGCCGTCTCCGCCAAAGCGAAAATCCTGTCACGCTGTGGCAGGATTTTCGCTTTGTATTATTAATTTTTCAGTAATTTTTCAGTATTCATTATTCAGTCCGGGCAGGATTTTCTAAATTAATACTGAAAACTTAAGACTTAAGAATGAAAAATGATTATTGTAACAAAGAACCGATTTTGATATAATATACTTGGTGATAAAAGTGAAACAAAATATTTTGATTGATAAATCTATTGACTTTGGCGCAAGGATAGTAAAGCTGCACCGGTACTTGTCAAAAGAAAAGCACGAAAACGTTTTATCTAAGCAAATTTTACGTAGCGGTACTTCTATCGGCGCGAATATTAACGAAGCGCAGTATGGAAACAGCAAGGCGGATTTTATTTCGAAGCTGCATATCGCCTTAAAAGAAACGGCAGAAACCGAATACTGGCTGCATATTCTGTTAAAATCCGATTATCTGGATAATAAACTGGCGTCCTCGCTGTTGGCTGACTGTTTAGAGATCAAGCGAATTTTGATTGCGTCCATCAATACGGCAAAAGAAACCACTTGATTTATCCCGATTGACTTATTGCGTTTTAGATGTTAGTATATAAACAGATAATCCCACATCACACAGAAATTAAGGTGAGACAATGGTTGAGCTTAAAAAAGAAAAAAAGGTCGAATATCTTGAGCTGATATACGACCTAATATTTGTTTATATCATCGGGCGGAATAATTCGCTTTTGCACCATGTTCAGGACGGCTTTGTCACCCAGAGCAATTTCTTTGCATACGTGCTCTGTACTCTCGC
>NZ_JAHLQB010000119.1 GCF_018918205.1 Lachnoclostridium sp. MSJ-17
TTCGGTGACGGCGGCGAACGGGTCAAAGTCCTGGATAGCGACGCTCCTTGCCGAGGGCTTTACGTCCTCGTAATCGTCAAAGTAGGAGCCGTAATCCTTTTCCTTTGCGCCGGAGGGCTGGTCGATCGAGAATACCTTTGTCTGGTTCTTGTAGTCGTCAAAAACTCTGTTGTCGATTTCAGGCTCCTGATACGAGGGCTTGATGTTTTCGGCCTCGCCGGGCTTTTCAGCCGTCTCGCCTGCGTCAGCGGCGGTTTTTTCGGGCTTTGCCGCGTCGGCGGCGTTAACTGAGGGAATCGGAGCGACTACGGGAATAACCTTGGTTTCTCCGTTATTATTCTTTGCCTGCTGCTCAAAAATATTACCCTCAAAATCTGTGCTTTCGGGTACGATCACCTCAGGCTGCGCCTCAGACTCATTTTTTATTGAGAGCAGAGCGTTTTTGATATTGCCCGCGTTTTTCCAGCGGTTTTTGTTTTCGGGCTGGCAGGCGATGTGGATAACGCTCTTGAGCTTCTGGCTTCCGTTTGCCGTAGGCGGAACATTCTCGCCGTCCAGACGTTTTTCCGCCGCTTTTTCGGGCGAAAGACCCTCGTTTTCGAAGGGCAGCTTGCCGCCGTTGCACATGCCGTACATCAGCAGTCCGATTGAATAGATGTCGGTAGTAAAGTCTGCCTGTTCGCCGTTGTTGATTTCGGGAGCGAGGTAAAGAATGTCGTCGTCAAGGCTTTCCGCGTCCATAAAGCCGCCGAGCTTGTATTTTCCGTCGGCAGAGATGTAGATGTTCGAGGGCTTGATGTCGCCGTGATAAATATTGTTCGCCTCGAGCTTTTCAAGGATCTCGCTCATTCCTATGCCGAAGTCAACGACTTCTTCCTCGCTGAATTCCTTATCCTTGAGCTTGTCCGAGAGGGGAGTGCTGCTGTCAGTGACGATATACAGCTTCAGCTGTTTTTTGTCGGGGTTGTCCTCGACGCAAACGTCAATGTAGTTTGTGATATCGCCGAGAGCCCTCACCTTGTTGACAAAGTCAGCTTCGTCCTTGATAAAATCGATATCTTCATCGTTATAGAGCTCATCGGCAAACTCGTAGTATGCCAGGTTAGCCTTTACCTTGTCGTCGCTTTTGTTAACGAGACTGTAAATTTCGCCTTCATCGGTGTCCGAGACAAGAGAGAGAACCTTCCACTCGCTCAATGCCGCGGGCAGTTTGATTTTTGCCATTTTACTAACTCCTTTTCATATTTTTTCTTTATTCGAATTATAATCTATATTCTATTGTATTATAACATATATTTATTTATTTTTCCACTGTTATTTCCAATTTGTAAGGATTAGTAATAATTCATATGATTTTTTGCGGCAGCCGGGACTCAAGCATCTGAGTGACCGGCTGCCGCGTTTTTTTATTAAAAAGCCTTTTTCTCTTTTACTCCGCAGATGCCGCCCGCGATTCCGCCGAGAATGACAGCCGCGGCGCGGATCCCCGTCAGAGCGGTGACGGACTCTGAGCCCTTTGACAGTCCCGCTATTGTTATCAGAATAAACATCACACCGCCCGTAATCGCTCCGACAACCAGACCGGCTCCTCGGTTGAGCTTTGCGGAAACAAAGCCTCCGGCGAGAGCGCCCAGAGCGGCGACGGCGATCATGATGTATTCGGTCAGCCCGGAACCGAGCAAGCCCGAGGTCAGCATAATGACCGCGAATACGCACATCAGAATCACGCAGCCGAGCACGCCGCTGAGACTGCCTATGAAAACGGATTTTATCAGCTTCTTTTTGTCAGACATAAAAACCACCCCGAATATCATCTGCTAAATGATATTCGGGGAAGTGAAAAATTATTCTTTTGTGTCGTCTTCCTTCTTCTTTTTGAAGAAGCTGAAGCCCTTCTTTTCGGTTGCTGCTGTCTGCTGATTTTCCTTTACGGTATCAACGGTGGAGATGCACCATTTTTTGAACTTCATTTTTACTCTGTCGGAGCCTGTCTCGATGATGATAGCGTCCTCGTCGTCCTTGATAGCAACGACTCTGCCCATGATACCGCCGATCGTTGTGATTTCGTCACCGATTTCGAGGGAATTTCTCATCTGAGCTTCTTCTTTTTTCTTCTTTGAGTTAGGTCTGATCAAGAAGAAATAGATACCTGCGATGACTGCCGCGTAGATTAAAATCATGACCCACATGCTGTTGCCGCCGAAAATGCCGCCTGCCTGCTGTGCGTCAGCTGCTGAATACATAAACATAAAACTTCATTCCTTTCAACACAATAAGTTGATTATAACAGCAATTGAAATAGAATGCAAGCCATTTTTGAAATTTTTTTAAATTCTCACGCCGAGAATACTTCTGTATTTTTCGTAGAAGGCGGTAAAAGTGCCCTTGTCCAGCTCAGAGCGGATGATTTCCATCAGGTTGTTGTAAAAATACAGATTATGCATCACGGCGAGGCGCATTCCGAGCATTTCGCCGCTCTTGAGAAGGTGCCTGATATACGCCCGCGAGAAGCTGCGGCAGGTAGGACAGTCGCAGTGCGGGTCGACAGGGCTGTCGTCGAGCTCGTATTTCGCGTTGTTGAGGTTGCGCACTCCGTCCCAAGTAAAGAGCTGACCGTGTCTTGCGTTGCGGCTGGGCATGACGCAGTCAAAGAGGTCTATGCCGCGGTACACCGCCTCAAGAATATTCACGGGTGTGCCGACGCCCATAAGATATCGTATTTTATTTTTCGGAGCAAATGGCTCGACAGCCTCGATTATCTCATACATGACCTCGGTAGGCTCGCCGACCGCAAGACCGCCGATAGCGTAACCGTCGAGCTCAAGCTCCGCGATTTCCTTCATGTGACTGATCCGCAGATCGTGGTATGTTCCGCCCTGATTAATGCCGAAGAGCATCTGCTGCGGATTGATAGTGCCCTCAGTCTGATTGAGCTCGTTCATTTTTGCAACGCAGCGCTTAAGCCAGCGGGTAGTTCTCGCCACGCTGTCGCGTGTGTACTCATACGGCGACGGATTCTCAACACACTCGTCAAAAGCCATCGCGATAGTAGAGCCGAGGTTTGATTGAATAGTCATACTTTCCTCGGGACCCATGAATATCTTCCGCCCGTCGATATGCGAGTGGAAATTTACGCCTTCCTCCCTGATATCCCGCAGCTGAGCGAGAGAAAACACCTGAAAGCCGCCGCTGTCGGTGAGAATGGGGCCGTCCCAGCGCGTGAATTTATGCAGTCCGCCGAGCTGTCTGACCTTATCGTCGCCGGGGCGCAGGTGAAGGTGATAGGTGTTGCAGAGCTGAACCTGACATTTTATATTTTTCAGATCGAGCGCCGAAACCGCGCCCTTGATAGCTCCGCAGGTCGCGACGTTCATAAACGCGGGAGTCTGAATCACTCCGTGAGGGGTGACAAACTCACCACGTCTAGCCGTACCTTCGGTTTTAATTAATTTATACATATTTCCTCCGGAAAAAATAAGATGAATAACGCAGGATAAAAGCGGCGCAAAGCATACGCCGCTCAGAATAAGTCGCTGTGGGTGCCGGTTCGGGTCAAATAAAGAATTAATTCATCCTCATAGATTTCATATACCAATAACCAATCAGGCTCAATATGACATTCACGACAGCCGGAAAAATCACCTGTCAGGGGGTGGTCTTTATATTTTGAAGCGAGAGTTTCGCCCTCTGCTAACATGCGGATAACTGTTTTCAGCTTGTCAATATCGTATCCGCGCTTTTGTACCCGCTTCAAATCCTTTTGAAAACGAGTGGTAGGTTTTGCGCGGTATTTCATGCGAGTAACTCCTCAAACATAGTGTCGATATTGTCATATGCTTTTCCAATGGTCGGATTTTTTTTCATTTTCTGAACTTCGGCGATAGCTTCTCTTGTTTCCTTGTTAGGAACATCGGTAGTAATCTCAAACGGAATCCTTTGTTCCCTCACTACCGTTTTCGCGAACATATTGAACACAGAGCTCACGGATAAACCGATCTCGCTGCAAAAAGCGTCAAAAGCTTTTTTGGTGCTTTCGTCCATTCTGATATTTACATTTGTCTGAGCCATAGCAATACCACCTTTCATTTATATTATACGCAAAATCATATAAAATGTCAATATATCTCTATTAAAATGATAGACAAATCATAGAATTGCCATGCAATCCCCAAACGAAAAGAATCTGTACCTTTCCTTTACCGCGGTTTCATATGCGTTCATAATATTATCATAGCCCGCAAACGCCGATACAAGCATGATCAGGGTGCTTTCAGGCAGGTGGAAGTTGGTGATAAGCCCGTCGAGCACCTTGAACTCGTATCCGGGATAAATGAAAATATCAGTAAACCCCTCGCAGGCCTTTATCCCGCCGAACTGAGTCGCCACGCTCTCGAGAGTGCGGCACGAGGTGGTGCCTACGGCTATGACGCGTCCGCCGTTTTCCTTTGTCCTGCGGATAAGCTCCGCAGTTTCTGCGGGGATCTCGTAGTGCTCGCTGTGCATCTTGTGGTTGGTAACGTCGTCAACCTTGACGGGACGGAAGGTGCCGAGACCTACATGAAGCGTGACATAGGCGATATTCACGCCCTTTGAGCGTATTCTGTCCATAAGCTCCTCGGTGAAGTGCAGTCCCGCTGTAGGCGCCGCCGCCGAACCTAGCTCGTGGCTGTAGACGGTCTG
>NZ_JAHLQB010000092.1 GCF_018918205.1 Lachnoclostridium sp. MSJ-17
GCGCCGCCGAGACGGCCTGAGCACATGATCTTGATACCCTTCGCGCCTCTGCGCATCGCGTTGCCGATGCTCTGCTTCATAGCGCGGCGGAAGGAAATTCTCTTTTCGAGCTGCTGAGCAATGCTCTCGGCAGTGAGCTGAGCGTCGAGCTCGGGAGCCTTGACCTCAACAATATTGATATTGACGGGCTTGTTGAGCATCTTTTCGCACTGAGCCTTGAGCTTCTCAATCTCAGCGCCGCCCTTGCCGATTACAAGACCGGGCTTGGCGGTATGGATGCTGATTCTTACCTTCTTGCCGTCTCTCTCGATCTCAATCTTAGAGATACCGAAGTTGTAGAGCTGCTTTTTGAGCGTCTGACGAAGCTTGTAGTCCTCGGCAAGAGTAGCGCCGAAGTCCTTCTTGCTTGCGTACCAACGGGAATCCCAATCTTTGATAACGCCCACACGCAGTCCGTGCGGATTAACTTTCTGACCCATAATCTAAACCTCCCCTTAGTCTTCTTTTTCCTTGAGTACAAGGGTGATGTGAGAAGTTCTCTTGTTGATGCGGAACGCTCTGCCCTGTGCTCTGGGACGAATTCTCTTAAGGATGGGGCCGGCTGTTGCGTTGCACTCCGCAACGTAGAGCCTGGATACATCCATATCATGGTTGTTCTCAGCGTTAGCCATAGCTGATTTGAGCAGCTTCAAGAGCGGCTCGCAAGCGGCCTTGGGAGTGTGCTTGAGAACAGCTTCCGCGTACTTGACGTCCTTGCCTCTGATGAGATCAAGAACAACGCCAACCTTGCGGGGTGAAACGCGAACAAACTTCGCAATTGCCTTAGCTTCCATTTGCAAAACTCTCCTTCCGCTTATTTGCTGGTCTTTGAACCGGCGTGACCCTTAAAGGTTCTTGTGGGCGCAAACTCGCCGAGCTTGTGACCAACCATATCCTCAGTTACATATACCGGAACGTGCTTGCGGCCGTCGTGAACCGCAAATGTATGACCGACGAATTCGGGGAAGATAGTAGAACTTCTGGACCATGTCTTGAGGATTCTCTTCTCGCCCTTTTCGTTCATTTCAAGGACTCTTTTGAGCAGTACAGGCTGAACAAAAGGACCCTTTTTAGTACTTCTACTCATTGATTAAGCTCCTTTCTGCCCTTACTTACCGTTTCTTCTGCGAACGATAAGCTTGTCGCTCTGCTTGTTGTGCTTACGTGTCTTGTAGCCGAGAGCGGGCTTACCCCACGGGGTAACAGGTCCGGGACGGCCGACGGGGGATTTACCCTCACCACCGCCGTGCGGGTGGTCGTTCGGGTTCATAACGGAACCGCGCACTGTGGGACGCCAGCCCATGTTTCTCTTTCTGCCCGCCTTACCGATCTTCACGTTGAAGTGGTCGGGGTTGGAAACCTGGCCGATTGTCGCCATGCAGGTCTCGGGAACGTTTCTCAGCTCGTTGGAGGGAAGTCTGAGAAGTGCGTAGCCGTTCTCTCTTGCCATGAGCTGAGCCATGTTGCCGGCTGAACGGGCGAGCTGAGCGCCTCTGCCGGGATAGAGCTCGATGTTGTGTACGAATGTACCGACGGGGATAGAGGTAAGGGGAAGCGCGTTGCCGATCTTGATGTCGGCGTTGGGTCCGGCTACGATCTTGTAGCCGATCTTAAGTCCCTCGGGAGCAAGGATATATGCCTTGTCGCCGTCAGCGTACTCAACCAGCGCGATGAACGCGGAGCGGTTGGGATCGTACTCGATAGTCTTAACGATACCCTCAACGTCAAACTTATTGCGCTTGAAGTCGATGATACGATACTTTCTTCTGTTGCCGCCGCCTCTGTGACGAACGGTGATTCTGCCGTAGCTGTTACGTCCTGCCTTCTTGTTAAGGGGAGCAAGCAAGCTCTTTTCGGGGGCAACCTTTGAAAGTCCTGAATAATCAATAACCGACATATTTCTTCTGGAGTTGATAGTCGGCTTGTAAACCTTAATTGCCATTAGTTTTCACTCTCCTCATGATGGTTTTGCGGGAAATGGCTTTTCCCATAACTTCGTCCGTGTCCGCAGGAGCCTGTGTGATATCCGTAGCGGCGACCCTCGCGGTCGCCCTGACAGCCGCAAGGGCTGTCACTACATGCAAGCTCCGCATGAGCGGAACCTCCGGACAATGTCTTAATGTGACATTACATCATGCCTTCAAAAAATTCGATAGGCTTGCTGTCCTCGGTCAAGGTGATGATAGCTTTCTTCCAGCTCTTGGTGTAGCCGCCGTTGTTTCTGCCCTGACGGCGGAATCTGCCGCGGACTGAGACGGTGTTAACCTTTGCAACCTTTACCTTAAAGACTGCCTCGCACGCCTTCGCGATTTCGATTTTGTTCGCTGTCTTAGCAACTTCAAAGGTATATACCTTATTTACCGCGCCGAGCATGCTCTTTTCGGTGATGATCGGGCGTACAATAATATCGTGAGCGATCATGCGTATACCTCCTCGATCTTGCTTACCGCGTCCTTGGCGATGACGAGCTTGTCAGCGTTGAGAATATCATAAACGTTGAGCTCGTTGACCTGAGCGGTCTTAACGCCGGGGATATTTGAAGCGGACTTGATTACCATGCTGTCAACCTCGGGAAGAACGATGAGCGCCTTCTTTTCTACGCCGATAGCGTTGAGCATTGCAGCAATTTTCTTTGTCTTGTACTCGCCTGTTGCGATTGAATCAACAACGACGATGTTGTTCTCCGCAGCCTTGGTCGAGAAAGCGGACTTCATAGCGAGACGTCTTACCTTCTTGTTGACGGTGAAGCGATAGCTTCTGGGCTTGGGAGCGAACACGATGCCGCCGTGTGTCCACTGGGGAGCTCTTGTGGAGCCCTGTCTTGCGCGGCCTGTGCCCTTCTGTCTCCAGGGCTTTTTGCCGCCGCCGGAAACCTCTGATCTTGTGAGAGCAGACTGTGTGCCCTGACGCTGAGCAGCGAGGTAGTTGACTACCATCTGGTGCATAACAGCGGCGTTGGGCTCAATACCGAATACGGACTCAGCGAGGTCGATGGTGCCGACGCTGCTGCCTTCCATATTTACAACTGTAATACTAGGCATTTATAATCCCCCTTCCTTTACGCCTTCACGGAATCTTTGAGAACAACGATTCCTTTGTTGGAGCCGGGAACAGCGCCCTTTACAGCGATGAGGTTGTTTTCAGCGTCAACCTTAACTACTGTGAGGTTCTGAACCGTTACCTGCTCCGAGCCGAGGTGACCCGCCATCTTCTTGCCCTTCCAAACTCTTGAGGGAGAGGAGCAAGCGCCGATCGAGCCGCCGTGACGTACGCAGGGACCTGTGCCGTGGCTTTCCTTGAGACGGTGGAAGTTCCATCTCTTGATAACGCCCGCGGTACCTTTACCCTTGCTCTTGCCGGTTACGTCAATCTTGTCGCCGGGGGTGAATACGTCCGCCTTAACGAGCTGACCGATTTCAAAAGCGTCGGTGTCCTCAAAGCGGAACTCTTTGAGAATTCTCTTGGGTGCTACGCCGTTCTTGTCAAAGAAACCCTTCATGGGCTTGTTGACCTTGTGGGGCTTGAGATCGCCGAATCCGAGCTGTACGGACGCGTAGCCGTCGTTTTCAACTGTCTTTTTGGTGGTTACCACGCAGGGGCCTGCCTCAACAACAGTTACGGGAACAACTCTTCCCTTTTCATCGAAAATCTGTGTCATGCCGATTTTCTTGCCGATGATTGCTTTCTGCATAAGAATTTATCCTCCTTATAGGTTATTGGTTGGCTGTGCCAACATGACCCTGTCTGCTTGTAGGTTGGTATATTTTGATTCGCAGCTTTCAATATCCTTTTCACGTAGGGGCGACCCTTGTGGTTGCCCTTGACAGCCACGAGGGCTGTCGCTACGATTTATGGGATGAATCGATTAAAGCTTGATCTCAATATCAACGCCGGCAGGGAGCTCTAAGCTCATAAGAGCCTCGACTGTCTTGTTTGACGGTCTTAAGATGTCGATAAGACGCTTGTGGGTTCTGATTTCGAACTGCTCACGGCTGTCCTTGTACTTGTGTACCGCGCGAAGGATTGTAACAATCTGCTTCTCGGTGGGGAGCGGTACGGGACCTGAAACTCTCGCGCCTGTGCGCTTTGCCGTAGCAACGATTCTCTCAGCGCTCTGATCGACGAGAGAGTGATCGTAACCCTTTAATCTTATCCTGATTTTTTCCTTGACTGCCATATCGTCGCCTCCTTAAAATTTTATGTGCGTTGGTCTGCCGTTTGGGTTATATGGCAAACCCGCGGCACTTCTTTGCGTCGGACGCGTTACTTCCGGCGCTCTGTCAGGCGGGCTGATCGCGCTCAGATTCCAGAAACTCACCCGGGTGTTTCCTCACCCCGCATGAAAAAAACCGACTCACTATTCAGTTCATCGGCGTACATCTGAACGCAAAAAGAGCATAGTTATGGCAAAGCAACCCACTTGCCGCAAAATACTCTTGTTTCATTGTAATCGCCCGGTTTAAAATCGGACATACTCCACGGAAAAACCGGCATCTTTCAGCCGCAACCTCCCGCTTCATCGCATATCAGTGTGCAGTCACGCAAGTGTTATTATAGCGCATTCAAG
>NZ_JAHLQB010000095.1 GCF_018918205.1 Lachnoclostridium sp. MSJ-17
ATAATCGCCTACTCCTGCCTTATCAAAAAAGCTGTCGAGCGAGCCCGTCATCGCCGTCAGGTTCATCACGCTTGAAGAAATAAACATTACCGACAATATCACAAAAAACAGTATGATAACGTTCATTGTCTTTTTGCGTTTCAGGTCGCGTTTTAAGATGTCAAAAAACATACGCCTTCTCCTTTTCTGCCTATTATTGTATCACAAAATCCGCTTTTGTGAACCTTGTAAATCAAGTATAGCGGAGAAATTATTAAATAATCCTTAAATGAAAAATGAATTTGAAATTATTTCAAAAATATTTAAGCAAGTTATTAACAACAGGTCGCTGTGTTCCTTAATAGCGTATTTGTACTGTCGGGAGTACAAATACACTGCTTGTTTAGACGTGACATCAACTCGTCGTCGCAATATGTCGAACGATTTTAATTGACAACTAAACTGTCACCATTTATAATAATAACTGTACACAGAACGTACACCCACAACTGAATAATCCATAAGATTAAAGAGCTGCAATAAGCAAAGATTTATCTTGCTTACACTACAACAAGCACTTTGAATTATCAAAAGAAGGATAGAATAATTTAAAGTCAAGTTATATAAGGCTTCTTACACCAAGGGGATAGTTTACCCTTTTTCGTATGAGAATGAGCCTTATTATAACTTGGCTTTTTGTTGTGTTTAAATAATTGAAAACCGAACACAAAACAGTCACTATTGTCAGTGACGGAAAGGAAATCATATGACTAAAGGACAACTAATTGTTGCTATGACACTGGGCAAAGCCAACCGCGAGGGGTATCCAAAACTTACGGAGAATCATCCTTTTTTCGGAAGGTTAAGAGCATTTATGGTCGGGAAGCACTACTGGATGGGTACAGCTACTGACCTGCTTACCGAAATGAACGATACCACTACGCCGCCGAATACAGTTACTAAACTACTCAATAAGTATTCTTTTGAATTGTATTGCAGTAGCGGTATTGATGTGAATTTTCGGCGAACAAACCGCAGAAGAATCATTGAGCTTCGCTATCATAGACAACCATAAATAGTGTTAGGGTGACAGGTTTGTTTACAGTTCTATGAGAATACAAAATAACCATGTCACATCTAAACAAGCAGACTGTTTTTACTCCTGCTATGCAAAAACAGTTCAGAACAATAGGGACACCCTAAACCCGTTTATTAAGAAAGAAGGTAAAAAACTAATGAAATACTATGATGATCAAGGTAACGAGCTAAATATTCGTACCGAATTAAACGATATGCTTGACGAGTTATATGACAAGCTTGACAAGATGACTCCGAAGGAACGGATGGCTTGGTATAGCAGAGGTATGTATGTCAAGACGTTAAAGTACACGCAGGAAATTGACAACACCATCTATATAGTTCGTACCAATTTCAACGAAAACTCAACCTCAACCGTATATGACACGGTTAAAAGAATAACATCAAAGAACGAATAATTTAATACGTTAAAGTGTTGAATTTAGCGGTTAGATATGTTATGATATTACTATCCTACAAAGACATATCCGACTGTGGAAAGGAGCAAAATGAGTAAACAGTCAGATAAAGACAAAATTACAGCCTTATACTGCCGGCTATCTCGCGATGACGAGAATGAAGGTGTATCGGGTTCAATCAAGAATCAAACAGAAATATTACAACGCTACGCCGCTGATAACGGCTTCAAGAACACCCGCCTGTTTATTGACGACGGCTTCTCGGGTACAAACTTTGACCGTCCTGCCTTCAACGAGATTATGAAGCTCGGCGAAAATGAAAAAATCGGAACGCTGATTGTCAAAGACCATTCCCGTCTCGGACGTAACCGCTTGGTAGTTGGAGCCTTGATGGAAGAAGAATTTGACCGTATGGGCATTCGCTATATCGCCATCATGGATAACATCGACACCAAGAACGGTATCAGCGACCTTGTACCTATGCAAGACCTCTTTAACGAATGGCACGCAAAGAACACCAGTGACAAAGTGCGCAGAGTATTTCAAAGCAAAGGCAAATCAGGTAAACCGTTGACCACCAATCCACCGTTTGGATATATGAAAAATTCCGACAACAAAGACGAATGGATTATAGATGAACCGGCTGCCAAGATTGTCAGGCGTATATTCAAGATGTGCGTATCGGGACTCGGACCGTCGCAGATTGCAAAACAGCTAAAAGCAGACAAAGTGATGACTCCGACGGAATACTGGATCAGCATTGGTAGGAACTGCGGTAAACCACCAAGCGTACCGTATCATTGGTGCCCAGCTACTGTTGCCGATATTCTCGGTAAACAAGAGTATTGCGGAGATACGGTCAACTTCCGCAGCCAACGCAAGTCCTTCAAGAACAAGAAGAAGGTTGAGCTTCCGCCCGAACAATGGTTGGTATTTGAAAACACCCATCCGGCTATTATTGATAGAGAAACCTTTGAACTTGTAAGGGAACTGCGTAAGAACAAGCGAAAACCGACAAGGACAGGAATCGTCAGTATGTTTTCGGGATTGGTTTATTGCGCCGACTGCGGTGAGAAGTTGTATTACAGCGCAACCAACAACTATAAGGAAAATCAAGCGTACTTCTTCTGTTCATCCTATCGCAAAAACTCCGACGTATGTTCAGCCCACTACATTAGAGAAAAAGTGATCTACTCGTTGGTGCTGGAAAATATGCAGAGGGTGTTTCTGAATGTTCAAGCCTACGAAAAAGAGTTTGCTCGAAAGCAAATGGATTGCTACACAGAGGAAAAACGCAAGGAGTTAGCAACCAAGCGCCGTGAGCTGAACAAAATTAAAAAGCGAATATCAGAAATCGATGACCTCATCTTAAAAATCTATGAGGATAACGTCTCGCATAAGATTTCGGACGAACGCTTTGAAGTGTTCAGCAAAAGATATGAAACCGAACAGCAGGAGCTAAAGGCAAAGATACCTGAGCTTGAAGCCTACCTGTCAGCCGAAACCGACAAAACTGAAAGCTTGCAGAAATTCATTGCCAAAGTGAAAAAGGTTACCAGCCCAACGGAATTAACACCTGAGCTTGTCAACGAATTTATTGAAAAGATAGTCGTATCATCACCACACTATCTCGACGGCAAGCGGTATCAACTGATAGACGTTCACTACAAAGGCGTTGGTATTATCAATATCCAAACACCTGAAGAATTTGAAAAAGGCTTCCAAGCCAAAATGAAACAGCGCAGACAAAAGTCTGCATAGCAAAAACTACGGCATAGCATAAAGCCGTGCCGTAGTTAAATACATTAGATTTTACAAGAGTCGCCCGTTAGGGTGTAACTTCCTTACGAAGTACACCCTAAGGTGCTCTTTTTTATTATAGAAACAAGCAATAGGATTACGGGGCTCGAAGGCGAGCGTTAAGAAAACAGTCCGGGGGACTGTTTTCAGCGAGGGCGCAGATGAAAATATCAAGCGCAACACGCCGTATCATGCGAGATGAAAGTGATTTGAACAGCAAACGCACGTCATCCGCTCCAAAGAAAAAGAGTACCAAAGGTGCTCTTTTTTATTTATCTCAATTTATCTTTCTTTTTTTATTCAATTATTTGTCGGTGATAATATGATTAAAGTGATGTTTATCTGCCACGGCAATATCTGCCGCAGCCCAATGGCTGAGTTTATTCTTAAAGATATGGTAAAGCGGCGCGGTATCGCGGATGATTTTGTGATTGCGTCCTCAGCCACAAGTACCGAGGAAATCTGGGGAGACGTGGGCAATCCGGTCTATCCTCCGGCGCGTCGGGAGCTTGCGGCACACGGGATTACCTGCGGCGACAAGCGTGCCGTTCAGCTCAGAAAAAGCGACTATGCGCGTTACGATTACCTTCTCTGCATGGACAACTCAAATCTGCGCAACGCGATGAGGATAATCGGTTCCGACAAGGACGGCAAGCTGCGTCTGCTGCTGTCGTTTGCTGACGGAGGAAGCATTGCGGACCCGTGGTACTGCGGCAACTTTGACCGCACCTACGCAGACATAGTAAAGGGCTGCGAGGGCTTTCTTGAATATCTGGGATATAAATAAAATCAGCCTGCTCAATTTGCGAGCAGGCATTATTTGTTTTTGGATATCAGAACCAAATCGCGGTTGTCAACGGTTCCGTCGCTGTTGTAATCTGCGGCTTTGAGAAATGCTCCGCTGAGCTGAGCTTTGCCGATTTGATATTCCATCAGCAGTTTCATATCGCTGCTGCTTATGGTTCCGCTGCCGTCGAGGTCGCCGAGAATGACAATGCAGGCGGAGTCTGCACGGTATCCTGTGCGCAGCTTGCCGCGTGTGACCTCGCCGCCGTTTTCGTCATATACGTTTTTGATATCCGGATACATATTTTTGAGCTGCGAAA
>NZ_JAHLQB010000042.1 GCF_018918205.1 Lachnoclostridium sp. MSJ-17
ACACGCTTGCCCTTGACGAGCTCGAGAGTCGCGAGAAAGGTCGCGACAAGCTCGCTTTTGCCGTCGCACGCCTCAAAAATCTCGTGGTACTCAAGCCGCTTTCCGTGGCGGAGTCTTCGCATGAGGTGAATGATCCTGCTGTTTACCGAAACGATTTTGTGGGCGACAATACCCGAAAACGCCTGTTCGGAAGGCGGCAGCCTGCGTTTTCCTCTGCCGACCGCGCTGATATAGCCCTTGACGATATCTGAGCTCGGGTGCAGCCGGTTATAGGTCAAATCGAATTCCACGGGCGACGCCTCGCGGAAATACGCGTCAAAGTCGTAAATGCCGCCGAGCTTTGCCGCTATCTCGCGGCACACGGCATACTCAAGCAGCTGTCCTGTCAGCTCCTTCTTGAGCTCCTCAGCCTCCTCCTCGTATTTAGGGAGAAGCATGACGGATTTTATATAGACAAGCCGCGACGCCATGGTCAGGAATTCCGAGGCGATGTCCATCTGGTTTTCACGCATCTGCTCGATCTGCTCCATGTACTGGTCGAGCAGCTCTGAAATCTGAATGTCGTAGATGTCGATTTTATTCTTAGAAATCAGCGAGAGCAGCAAATCAAGCGGACCCTCGAACACGTCGAGCTTATACTGTAACTGAGCTTCCATACTTAGCCTCAGAAAATCGCGTTAAACGGAACCGTGCTCTGACCGAAAAGCTGGAACGGCAAGGTGGAGAACTGATATACTCCGTAAAGCGCGCCGCGCGAGAGGAAGGTCAGCACATAGCTGAGCGGACCTGCCCACAGGAGCACGATCAAACCGATCATGAAAAACATCTGGTAGCGGTAGAAGAACATGACCGCCTTGTCGGGCAGGAATACAAACATGATCTTTGAGCCGTCGAGCGGAGGTATAGGCAGAAGATTGAACACGGCGAGGTTGACATTTACAATAATATAGAACTGTAAGAACGCCAGCACATAGCTTCCGAAGCCGCCGTTTGTGAAAAACGCCGGTACAACGCACCAGAGCGTGTGGAAAACAAACAGTCCGGCGAGCGCCGCCACGAGGTTCGCGACAGGTCCCATAAGCGCCGTGATTGCCATTCCGACCTTGGGATTCTTGAAGTAGCGCGAATCGACAGGCACGGGCTTTGCCCAGCCGAAGCCGATAAGCAGCATCGCAAGCGCGCCTACGGGGTCGATGTGGCTGAGAGGGTTAAGCGACAGTCTGCCGCGCTGCTTGATACCCCTGTCGCCGAGAAGATAGGCGGTCTGGGCATGAGCCCATTCGTGGAACGGGAGAATCAAAAAGACGATAACGAGAACCGCCATGATTTCGGCGATAATCGTCTGGATCGTAAAGTTTCCGCTGAGTAACTGAGAAAGCATACAAGCCTCCGTAAATAGATTTATAGATAATATATATTATACAATATCGTAACCAAAATTACAAGATAAAAAAACAAGTTGAGAAATTTTCGAAAAACACTTGCTTTTTTTACAGTTTTCTGTTATTATAACAAAGTTAGGAATAATATTTGATTCACTAAGGAGGTGCAGACGCATGGCAAAATGTGAATTCTGCGGTAAGGATGTAAAGTTCGGTATCAAGGTATCTCACTCACACAGACGTTCCAACAGAACCTGGAAGCCCAACGTACAGCGCGTAAAGGCTATCGTTGACGGATCTCCCAAGCGTGTATATGCTTGCACCCGTTGTTTGCGTTCAGGCAAGGTAACCCGTGCCAACTAAAGAATTGATTGGGCTGTTCACGCGGACAGCCCTTTTTTCATTTCAAAATATAAGGTCGGACTCAATGCCCGACCTTTTTGTTTTATCAATTATACAGGATTTCCTTTTTGCGCATTATGAACAGCGCGGACGTTGCGATAAACAGTGCTCCCAGACAAATCAGCGCGTTTCCCGGACCGCCCGTCCCAACGGGTGCCTTATCCTCAGGCTTTGTCGGCGGCTGTGTGGGTTCAGGCACGGCTGTAGGCTGTTCTGCATCCCCCGCGGTCGCATCTGAGGACGCGCCAGTAACGGCGGTACTTTCCCCCGGTTGATCGGGTGTGGCGGGAATAATGTTCCCGTTCTTGTCCGTAGCAGGCGGAGCCGTAGTTACCGGAGCGGTTGTCGACTGAACAAAATTCGAAGGCGTCAGGAAGGTGTTGCGCGAAAGCCTGACGGAATCTATAGCCCTCTGGCTCATCTCGGTGTTGGAAACAAAGACAACCTGCTTGTCGACATCGCTTTTGTGAGTCTTTGGATCCAGCTCGCTTCCGCAGAGCACGTCAACCGTAAGGTCGCACTTTGTGATCACCGGCTCGTCAGGGTCAATATCCTTGACGTTGAAAATTACCTTGACGAACGGAACCTCCTTGGTTGAAAAATCATAGAGGTTTATACTGGACGAACGGTAAATAATCACGTCGTCGCCGTAGGTGATCGCCGCCCTGTCGCCGATCGTGGGACAAATCGACTCGGGAGAGTTAAGCTCCTCGGAAACAGAGAAAACCTCGGGATCGTAATAAAGGTACCACTGAATGTTCATCATATTCAGAGAGCACCTCAGGGAATACCTGACCTCTACCTGCTTTTTGCTGATAGAATACTCGGCAGTGGCGTTCGGGAAAAAGTTTGAGATCGCGTTTACGGTTAGAGCAGGATAGTCCGCCGGAATTACTTCCTCGGTAGTCGACGTCTGAGCAGTTGCGTCAGCCGTGGACAGGGGTTCGGTACTGCCCTCCCCGGACATCGTATTCAGTTGTGTTTCCTCGGGCTCCTCCTCGGCTGACACTCCCGTTACGGAAGCAAATACGAGGATGAGTGTCATAAAAAGACAAAGCGTCCATTTAGACATCACGAAAACCTCCGAATAGCATTTTCTCTGTTTATTATAACCTAAACTGTATTAAAAATCAAGCACAACAAAAAGAAACGCTCCCTCATACAAGGGAGCGTTTTGTAATTTCAGTTAATTACTTGTTGAACTTCTTGCGGGAGAAGTAGAATACGCCTACTGCGCCTGCTGCAACAACGAAGAGAACAACTGCGAAGGAGAAGTCGCCGGTAGCAACTGTGCCGTTGGAGCTGTTGTTGGAAGTGTTGTTGCCCTTGGTTGTACCTGTAGCGGAGGTAGCGTCGGGAGAAGCGGTGGGCTTAGCAGTGGTGGGAGCAGCTGTGGGAACAGTGGGTCCTTCGGGAACAGTCTTGTCCTCGAAATACTTGCCTGTGAAGTTGCCGTATACCATCAGTCTCTGCTGTGTGCCGTCCTTAGCGGTGTAAACCTGGTTAACGGTGCCGTAATCATCAATTACAAGCTTGCTGCCTTCGGGAAGAACAGGATTTCCGGCGTCATCAAAAGTAATACCGGTGTTCTCAAGGAGGAGTTCCTTGGTCGGCCAAATGCCGTACTCGCCGTTGCCATAGTAGAAGAACCAGTCGCCGCCGTAGGTGATTTTACCTTCTTTAACGATAGTGGTGGAAATGGTCATTGTGTTCTTGTCGAGGTTAACAACATATACCATGTTGTCGAAGCTCTGAGCAATACCGTCGTCGTTTTCCATCTCAACATAGAAGTTCTTTGAATAATCGCCGAACTCGGGGATCTCAAGCTCAATTTCCTGATCCTTAAGCTCTTCATAGATTGAAGCAACCTCAGTTGCCTCATCCTTAGTCATCTGAGTCTCATCATCGCTCCAGTTGACATGATCCATCTCAACTGCGTCGGCAGCCTTATCCCATACATACTTCCAAAGACCCTTGGTGTAGTAGGAAGACTCCATGAAAGAATAGTACTGAGCAGGAGTATCCTTGATCTGGCAGGCAGCGTCAAAACGCTCCTGAAGGAAGCCCTCGGTGTTGGGCATACCGCCGTCGATGTGGTTGCTGAAGATGATCTGGTTAGCATCTGCGGGAACGGGAGTGCTGTAGAGGTTCTTTACATTGCTTTCACCGGCAACTGTAAGTACCTTGTAGCCGGGCCAGTCGTGTGAAAATACGGAGCCGGGAGTATCTGAACCTGTCCACCAGTAGATGCCCGCGCAATTCTCGTTCTTTGTCCAATAATCCTGCATCCAAGCGCCGGGCATAGC
>NZ_JAHLQB010000108.1 GCF_018918205.1 Lachnoclostridium sp. MSJ-17
ACGCCGTGCTTTACGGCGTTTTCGGCAAGCGGCTGAACGGATAGCAGCGGTATCTCAAAATCTGTCGCCTGTATGTCGTACTCGATGTTGAGCTGGTCATCAAAGCGCAGCTTTTCTATATATAAATACTTTTTCAGGTGCTCAAGCTCCTTGGTGAACGGCACCGGCGAGGTCTGCTTCAGCGAATCCATGTTGCCGCGCAGATAGTCCGAGAAGGTGACCGTAGCGGTGTACGCGGTGTCGGGATTCAGCTTGCAGAGAATCGCGATGGAGCTCAGCGCGTTGTACATGAAGTGCGGCCGTATCTGGCTGACCATCACGCTTACCTTCGCCTCGTACAATTCCTTTTGCACCTGCTGATATCGGATAGCCTCCTTGTACTGCCTGCGGAAATCCATGCCGAAGCGCACCAGCTGATAAACGATAGTGATCGCAAGACCGATGCGCAGGTGGTTCTTTCCGTACAGATCGACAAACATATCAAGAATGTCAATGGACACAAAGAACACGAGCGGCACCCAAGAAACGAGGTAGTCGACCAGCTCGAACTTCCTTTTGCCCTTGATCTCGATGCAAAGCAGGATCGTCATGATCAAGGTGCTGACCGCGCCGGCTATATACAAGGATATCACCGTAGCCATCAAGTCGGCGGTGTTCGTCATGTGCAGAACGATATTCACGATCATCAGCACAAAAAACGCCGTCGCGACCGAGGACGCGATTATCCTTGTCGCCTTCAGCTGCAAAAGCGACCTCAGATAAAGCATGACCGAGACCGAGAACATGTAGCACGCCAGCACATAGGTCATCATGCAGACAGTCGGGTCCGGTATCCACATGTAGATGTAGTTGCTGAGCTTTCCCATGACCATATAAAAGCCCGCGAAGAAGCACAGCGCGCCGAACGCGATATACCTGAAATCTATCCGCCCCAGCATGCCGCTCGCTATCGGGAAGAAAAATACGCCGAAGAAGCACACTATCAAAAACATTATTATGGGCGGTAAAGCCTCAAAGATAAAGTTGTGATACATTCCGTCCGAATAGCTCAGCACCACATAAAAGCAGTCGGAAAAACTCTCGGTTTTAAATTCGTAAGGAAACTCCACTTCAAGGATTTTTTCTCCGGTGTCTTTATACCTGTCATCATACTCAAGGCTGGTATTGTAAATAGTGTATCCCGGGGTGTCTGTCAGCTTATCCCCGATGTATTCTATACCCCCGTAATCATAATCGTCCCCGGGCTCGTGCCGGTATCCGTCGATATAATTCCCGTCCGCGTCCTTGATAGTGTACCAGACGTTTTTGCAAACGATCTCCATAGAACTGTACAGACCGAGTTCTTCACTGAACTTGCCCTTGAACACAGCCTTGTGAAAATGCTCCTCTATAGGCTTTTCGTTGTCTATGGGCTTCCACTCGCCGCCGTCGATAGAGTACACTCCGTCGATCATAACGTTGAGTTTCTCGTTCGCGTCGATGTGCGAGGTTATCCTGATATTCTGCCACAGGACCCAGCCAAACACCGCCACCAGCGCCAGGGCGATGGCAAACATCCACGCCTTGCCCTTTATTGTTTTCATATTTATCCCTTCTTTCGGGAATCTTATTTTTTATTGTAACATTAAAGCGCCAAAATGAAAAGATGTTTTGAAGATTTTTTCACCCGAAAAAGAACATTTTTGGGCAAATAAAGGGAAATTCCGCAAAAATGCAACGTCGCCGCGCATAAATAATCCGTTATTTTCAGCGCCAATTTGGGCAGAATGGGCAAAGTTCGAAATACCGCTTGACAATACCGCCCGAAAATGATATAATGAACAAGCTGAAAAAAGCAATATATATCGCGGGATAGAGCAGTTCGGTAGCTCGTCGGGCTCATAACCCGAAGGTCGTTGGTTCAAATCCTTCTCCCGCAACCAAGTTAACCGCCATAAACATTGCGTTTATGGCGGTCTTTTTTTGTGTCGGAGTAAATATTGACAATTATATGTTTTGTGTTTACCCTTACTGTACCCTTATTCGGTAAATTTATGTGAAGTTAGTTGTTTTCAATTTTACGAGGTTGTATAGTTCATCATATCTTTTCTTTCTCTGTTGGAATTCAAGAAGTCAACAGTTCAAGAAGGCAAGCGGTCAGCCTTTGTTTGTAAAGTTCCAAGATGTCAAGAAGGTAAGAAGGCATCCTGTCAGAGTTTTTCTTCTATCTGCTCCATGCGTTTTTCCAAACGCCGAACTGCATCCGCTAAGTTGCTTATCGCTTTTCCTGTATGGATTCCGATGCTTTTTGGAAGGTTGCTATCTTTCTCAATCAACAAATCAACGAAACGAGTCATTTGGTCATAGACTTGATTCATCAATTCCTGCACCTTCTCAATCTGTTCGTTTGAAATCGTCTTAGCAGAATTTGCGGTGTGCGCGATTTGGTTGATGTTGTTACCGATTCTGCTGAGTTGAATAATCAGTTCTCCAAGATTCTCGCAGACAATAATACGTTTTCGGTGAAGTAAAATTTCGATGAAGGCAGACATGCTGAAGTTCATCATTTTTGCATATTGCTCAATTAGTTGCTTATCGTCCGGAGTCAGACGAATATGCAAGGTTTCTGTTTTTCGAATTTCGGTGTTGTTCTCCATGATTTTGAACTTTTTGATTTTTTCCTTTCTGTTGGATTCAATGGAAATATTGAGAAAAAGCTGAATGTGAAAAAATATTTTGATTTCTTCTTGGACTAACCTGCATTTTTTCTCTGAAAAAAGTTGTAATCAAAACCGGGGGTTGCGAGCACAGATTTTGTGTCGCAAGCGGTACACAAAATCACTCGTCAGGGCGAATCCCTGAAACCCTCAAATCGCGAAATCGCTCAGAATTTCCTACGGAAAAATTTTTTCAAAAATCAGAGATTTTCCATTTTCTCCAAAACGTTTCGTTTCGCGGAAACTGAGGGATGGCAATAAAGATCCATCGTAAGCTGAACGGACGAATGTCCTAAAATCTCGCTGACGACCTTCACGGGCATATCGTTTTCAATCGCCCTTGTCGCAAAAGTGTGACGGATGGTGTGAAAATGATGGAGCGGCACTTTCGCGTCTTTGAGGATTCTCCTGTACACTTTGCGGAGGTAGTTCGGTTCGATCAAACCGCCGAACTCGTTTGCGAAAACATAACCGTTGTCGCTGTAAGCTTTCCCCAACCGCTGCTTTTCAAAGAGCTGCCTTGCTCTGTGAACGAGGAGCTTTTGCAGCATTGTGTCGGTGAGCGGAATCACGCGGTTGCCTTTCTTGGTCTTGGGAGCGCCCTCGACGATTTGCGTTCTTTTGCCCTTGGCTTTGATGTCAGACGACTTTTTCTGTACACGCTGCAATGTACGCCTGACGCGGAATTCCTTCGCTGCAAGGTCAATGTCGCTCCATTTGAGCGCACACAGCTCGCCTAACCGCAGTCCCGTGAAGAAGTCCAGCTCGATAGCAAAGCCGAGTCTGTCCTTTCGAGCGGCTTCAATAATTGCGCGCTGCTCTTCGGGCTTAAAAACGATAATTTCTTTTTCCTCCTTTGAGGGCAACACCACACCTTCCGAAACGTTGACCGACAGGATTTTGTTAATCACCGCCTGCTGCAAGGCTTCGTGCAGCATATTGTACATGTTGCGAATGGTTTTCGGGCTGAGACCGCCTTTGCCGTCAATCCTGCCGTTCATGCGTTTTTCGTTGAAAAACACCTGCAACTGGTTGGTGGTGAGCTTTTGCAGCTGCAAGCCGCCAATCAAGGGTGAAACATGCCGCTCGACATACGCTTGATAACTTGCGTAGGTGCTGGGGCGCACCTTGATGTAGGCGTAGCTCGTCAGCCAGATGTTCAGCCATTCCGACAGCGTGATGTCACGCGGAACAATATAGGTGCCGTTCTGGATCGCGGAAACCTTCTCGTTGATCTTCTTCGCAACCTCGGCGCGCGTCTTGCCGTACACCGATACCTGCTTTTGCTTG
>NZ_JAHLQB010000117.1 GCF_018918205.1 Lachnoclostridium sp. MSJ-17
ACATAATTTCCTTTTGCTATGTGTCGTAAAGCGGAAGGGCAATCCAATCTGCCGTATATTTTCAATTTCTTATGCCCGCCCAATGTTCCTTTGTTTTCGGAATAATACTCTTTACCATTGCTGTCGGTCAATTTATATAGCTTATTGTTGCTCATTACTCACCTTAACTGTTGGCATATCGCCGTCAAATACAATAACATAATCGTCAGGATCATTTGCTAATTGATATTCGGTTTCCTCGCTTAACTCCACTTTTGTAGTATTATTGTTTCTGTCCGTAGTATTCAGAGGGCAATAATCTAATTGCAAATGTGCTTTGACACCCCAATATGATACTTCCCGAAGAATGTAAACGTTATTATTGTGTATCGAAACCTTAACAGCAAACTCACCGTTAGAATAATGTATAAACTGTTGCGTGTTGGTATTCCAAACAAACACAACGCCGTCTTGTCCTTTCGATGCTGTAATACATCCGGCAACGAATGAACCAAATGGTTCGGCATACATATACTCCACATCGATTTCTTCAATGTTTTCATGCCATATTCGTTTTATCATATCAAGCGTGATTTCTTGCTTGATTTCATTCAAGTGAATTATGAATATAACATCTCTCTTTCCAAGCGATATTTTTATGTTTGACATGACACACCTCCATAGCTATATAACTTTTTTCTTTGATAGCATTTATAATCAGTATAGCTTTTGCAATACGTGCAAGTGGGCTTCGTTTTTTTGGAGATTATTTAAGTTAATACTATTCATCGTTTAATCTCCTCGCAGTTTCCCATGTTTTTATCAGTGCTGTAGTATTTAATCAAAAGCAACATATTCACTCTTGCAAGGCATTCTGCGGCATACCATTGATTGTGTAACTTCCTATAGGCAGAAATCATTCTTTCTCCGACACCATAACCGATGAGAATCTTTATATCTTTTGCTTTTTTGCAGCCCATAGAACAATTACAAGAAAGACTGTTGATTTCTCCGATAGGAAGATCATCATCCGTTACCAATTCTTTGTAAATATCGTCACGAAAAACAAAATCTTTTACCGCCGAAAAATCGTTCTCTGATTTTGAGCCGCAACAAGTGTAAGCATATATTCTCGCTAATTCCAAAGTGCTTTTCGGTATTGAGCAGCACTGTTCACGTTGAAATTTCGAATGGCAAATATCGTTATAAACGCTCTCAATCAACTTTGGGTTTTCAATATCAATATCCGCAAAAGATACAGCGCTCTCTGCGGCAAGTTCTCCTATGGTTTCAAGTGTATGGAATTGCGGCAGACGTATTCTCGAATAGCTGACCATCCGATCATCTACCATTCCAAACCGTTGATCAAGTCTGTGCTGGATTTGTTTCCTTATTGGCTCGGCAATTGCCATTGTAAAATCAAACGAACAATCAGACCAAGCTGTTTCAATCGCTATATCGGACGTAGTCGTACTGTAACCTGTCTGCGCGGGGTGAATGTTTGATATTCCCAAAAGATACGAAATAATCAAGCCGCCTTCCATCCCAAACATCGCTGTGGGATAGCCTAATTCCCTTGAGAGTAACGCGATTTCATGCATCACAAGAAAGTCAACAGCATAACCGCAATCCTGAATCATTCCTAATTCTTTCTCAACCTGCGGAATCATTCCGTTTCTCTCAGGATGATCGGGGCGTCGAGGAAACTCGCGGTCAGCACGTCTTAAGCAGATTTGTACAAGCTCATCAAAAGCCTTGACTTTTTCTTCTTTTGCCGGAACAGAATAAAACAAATCGCCCATACTCATTTTATCTTCAGGCTTTGCGATAATAAATCTCATTATGACGCCTCCTTGATTGTATGGATTCTATTTTTAATCTGTTGGATTTCATCGCCTGTCAGATAGCGCTTTTCGGACAGCGCCTCTGCAATACCGTCCAATAGAGACCTGTTATCTGTAAGGAGCTTCTTCGCCTGCTGATAATACTCCGCTATGCGGTGTGAAATTACCATATGTTGATGATACATATTGATTTCAGAATCCTTTTTGCTCACAGTTCCGCCGATCAAATCAAATCCATATACCGCTTCGTGGACAAATAATTCGCGCAAGCTAAAATACGCACTTCTGTAATCCATCATTCCGCCGACACCGGGAGTGCCGTATCTGACCTCTACTGCGGCTTTTCCGGCGAGACTAATCAGAATATCAGCCTCATCTTCCGTAATCTCATGATATTTGCAGTTTTTAATTTGCTTGGTAAAAGACCCGTATTTATCTTCGCAGAAAGCTGCAATCAGCGCAACCGTTCCCGGCTTTAAGAGCTCACTCATAACGGCGTGACCTGCCTCGTGATAGATCGTTTCGGAGTCATGGTGATAATCGCGCAAGTTGATCTTTCGAAGCGAACGCATATCCGCAGGGATTTTGACATGATAAACCGTCCTTAGCACCGCTTTAATAATATGCTCAGTCGTAATGGTATCGCTGCCTTCAAAGCAGGCGAGAATCCCCGCTTCGTTGATAACAGTTTCCAAAGTTGCACTTGTCTTGCCCGAAAGTATCTCGGTGACTATGCGCGTATCGGCATCTACCTTCGGGTTAAGGCTCAAATAATGACCTATAATCTGTTCTGTATCGGAAATGTCCGGAAGCTCAATCCTCAAAGCAATATCAAATCGTCCGTGGCGGATCAAAGACTCCGTAACTCGATTGGTATCGTTAACGGTTGCAATCACGAATACATCCTTGCCCTTGATTCTGTCTATACAAGACTGCACAGTAACATATTCCTCGGCGTAGCTGTTGTGCCGATCCGCGTCGGCAAACTTGTCCATATCGTCCAGTACAACAATGGACGGCGCGTTTTCCTCGGCTTGTTCGAAGGTCTCACGGATTTGCTTAATAAAGCTGCCGTCGGAAGTGTCTTTGCGGCAGATGAACGCCCTGCGGCCGCTCTCTTCGACAAGGCACGTTGCCATCAGCGTCTTGCCAACGCCGGGTCTGCCCTCGAGCAGCAATCCTCTTGGGATAGATACTCCCATCTTACGATATTTGTCCGTGTGTTTCAGACAGTCCGCAATTTGTTTTAATTCTTCCTTGATCAGCTCGTAGCCGATGATCTTATCAAATGCGCTCATTGTTTTACCTCCTCATTTATGATACTAAAATAATACCATAATGAGTGGTGTAAAAACGGTACATTGGATTTGCTGCGGTTGCTGCGGTTATTTCAAAAATTCCTCGATTCTTTTGTTATATACAGTTCGTGCTTCTTTCAAACGCGCGGAAGGATGATATGCAAATAAGATTTTAATACCTGACTTGTATCCATCAATTCTTAGCAGCTTACTGATTTCTTCTTCACTAAGGTTATACTCATCACCGGTAACAGCAGGATTGTCGCTAATGGACAAACTGTCTATCGCGTTTTTTATCTTCTCGTAAAATCCATACCCGAAATTCCTGATGATGTGATTCCTGTAGTCGGGTCCTGAAAGAAAAACAAAGTGAGTCGGTCTGAGAATATTCAGCTCATGCAGATAGATATTCCCCTTAAAACCATTCCAACAAAACTCGCTGTAAATTATTTCGTCCCTGAGTTAGGTCAGTTTACAAGGAACTACACGCAGACCGTGAAACGGGCTGCTGACAACAAACGGCGCTATGCTCCCGGCTGGGTGCATAGCACCTGTTTGTTGCGGGGGTTTCCAAAGGGGGC
>NZ_JAHLQB010000091.1 GCF_018918205.1 Lachnoclostridium sp. MSJ-17
TAACTTGATCTTTGTCAACTGTATGCTCGTGAGCAATGCCAAGAGTCCGGTTTTCAACCGGGACAGCGAAACGGAACTATCACGCAAGCTGGGCGGAATAAACGCCGTCGCCCTTGTCGTCGGATTTGTGATGTATATCGCTTTGTTTGTTCTCATTATCATTGCGATGATCCCGGAGCTTTCCGCGATATTCATTAACAGCACAACGGTGACGATCGCTGCTGTCACGGCTGCGGTTTTTGCGCTCATAGTTTTAGTGATCGCTGCAGCGCTCAACAAAACCTCCGTCAAAAAAGCGGAAAAGAGTTTGACGGTGATCGAATAACTTTCAGCAGCTAATAGTTGGATAACAGGACATGACAAAGCAATTATTTCTTCAGATTATATAGATTATTACTGCGGAAGTTTAAATAATTCTTTTGTATATTTAGCAGCATATAGTAGTGGAAAAACCTCAGAGTTAAAGGTCAAATTTTGCGACGCATAAACAAAGAAAAGCTGTTTTTTGCCGTGCTGAAATAACTGACGATGGGTTGAAATCACTTACAGTTTAAACTACGAACGCTGTACTTGACATTACTTGTTGAGTGCAGCGTTTTAATCTTTATTGGGATAGAATTTAGATTTATGATTATGGATATATTGAATTGCTTCTCAATAGGCGAGACCGATATGAAATTTGAGTTGAACTAACTCTAAAAAGTATCAGTCAGACGTTTTCAGACATCGGAAAACAGCCTTTCATCGACTAATGAAATATTGCTGGTCTTTTGATGCTGTTCCGAAATCTTTTGCCGGTTTTGGCCTCGATTTTGCATAAATTACTTTAACGACTTGCAAAATTACAAACACGAAAAAAGGCTTGAAACCGAAGTTTCAAGCCTGAGAAATCCAGTAATCATGAGGGAAATCAAGTTGCGGTTGACGTTTGGAGACCGCTGCTCTACCAACTGAGCTATACCCCTAAATATTTAATCGCTGCAAATGAACACTTGTCACTTGCAGGAAATATCATAACACAGACACGCGGTTTTGTCAAGATGTTTTCTCGATAAAAACGCAGAAACGCAATTCTTTTAAAAGTTTTTGCCCGGAAAGACATGCGATTCGCACGCGACAGGTAACGTTGTTATGATAACCTATGCCGCACTTTCACACGCGATTTCCGTGGTCTTTGACCGATGCCCGGGTATGTTGGATATCGCACGTCTTGAAAAAGATTTTTCGGTGGCTGCGATGTGGCTGGGTGATTCGACAAAATTCAGCAGAAAACGCTCTTGACACGTTTTTGCAGATACGCTATAATGAAGATAACAGAGGAAATCTATCCCTATAACTTGACAAATGTCGGGTTATGGGGATTTTTTATGCCCAAAACTGCATTGTCCTGAATATAGCCCACTGCTTCGTGTAAAATGGAAGTAGGGAAGTTGAGATAGTTGGTTTTTCACAAGTTTTCGCCGTATTTTTTGTTACGGTTTTTGCTGGATACTGACCAGTGCTTGTGGTATTGTTGTGGTTATCAAAAAAGGAGGTCGATACGATGAAACGAGAATTATTAGACAACGGCAACATTTGGCAGAAGAGAGATGGTCGCTGGATTGGAATGGTTAGGTACAAGGATGAGTTCGGTGTCGCTCAACGCAAGAGCTTCTCCAGCAAAAAGAAAAAGACTTTGCAGGCGAAGATGACAGAGTATGTCAAGAATTTCAATGAGCAAGTCACCAACTCGGATGAAGCCCGGAAACCGCTGAAAGAAAGTATGAAGAATTGGCTTCGAGTGTACAAGTACCCAGAAGTTGAGCGAACGACTTATGACCGCTACGAATGTATCGCCGAACATCAAATCTATCCTTACATCGGAAACAAGCCGGTCGGGGATGTCACACCCTCCGATATCAAAAAGCTGCTCACCAAGCATATGAACGCGGGCTACGCTTTCACAACGAGCAAGAAAGCCTACTCGCTGCTAAAGATGTTCTTCAAGCAACTCTATCAAGAGGGAGCTATCCCAAACAATCCGATGGCGATTATCGATATGACGAAGAAGGATAACTACCTTGCCTCGCAGAATAAGGAGAGCAAGCCGCAGTGTGATCTGGTGGTCGTATTCACCGACGATGAGTTGGAGAAGATCAAAGCGGAAGCCTTCAAACGCTTCGCAAACGGCAAGCCTGTCTATCAACAGTCTGCGGCTTATTTCCTTATGCTCAACACAGGATTGAGGGCAGGGGAGTTGTGCGGTATCATCAACAGTGACATAGATCTCGAAAATAGGGTGATTCACTTGCAGCGCGGTGTTAAGGAAGTTCACGTCCGCGACGGCTTGGAATATGTTCCAAAGCTCGAAGTCAAAGTCGGTAAACTGAAAAGCAAAACAAGCAAAAAGTTTCTTGAATATGATGACTACTATGCAATGCCAACAAGAGAGAACGCGAATGAGTTTCTCGATGCTGTCGCGGAGAGATACGCTGACCGTGCGGATGAATTGAAAGGTTTGGTCAACTACATTTCCAACCGACCGGGCGTTGAAAAACTCGGCTCTCACGGATTGTTTACGCAGTTTGATATGCCGATCGACCTCAATACGTTTGCGGAACGGGTCGCCAATCATGAAGGAGTAATCTGGACTGAGGTTGTCAGCTTGCGCCGTGAGGATGCAGAACGATTGCACTTTAACAATGCTGAAGCGTGGAAAAATCTTGTTCGCAGGAACATGAATGAGATAGCCAAAGCCCATCGAATCAAGGTTGAGGACTTGGAGTGGTACGGCGCGTTTCATAACACAACCCACCATCCGCATATTCATCTGGTGATTTTCTCGAGAGGGCAAGAAGGTTTCCTTTCCGAAAAGGGAATCAAGGAGCTGCGCCGCGCGTTTGGTCAGGACATATTTCGTGATGAACAGTACAAGCTTGCGACGATAGAAACAGGCTATAGGAGTGAGCTGAAAGATAATTTGGCTGAATTGTTACAACAGATTCAAGCGAGGAAATCGTTGTCCAACGCTGACTATTATCTTTTTCTGTTGAGAAAAATTAAGGATGAATTACAACAGCAAAAAGGTAAAAAACTCTACGGTTACCTGCCGAGAAAGTTGAAAAAGCTTGTGGATTTCGCTCTGCATGAGATCGCTAAAGATGATGATTTATCTGAAATCTACTCAAAGTGGAACGAGGTTAACCGCGAAAAGCTGAGCCTTTACTACGATACAAAGGACAAGCCCGACGTGCCAATCGAGAAGAACCCGGAGCTGCGGTCACTGAAAAATATGCTGATACGAACAGCGTTGAGTATGAATTTCAATGCTCCGGTTGCGGTCAACAACGCGCGTATCGGTTTTCTGTTCTCCATACTGGCAAAGCAAATCGTCAACAGCGCAAGCAAAAGATTAGACGAACTCAACAAGATGATGCCCCAAACTGACAGCAAAGAACGCTCAAAGATTCGTGAGAAAAAGCTGGCTCACGGGCAAAAAGAAGGCGCAGACG
>NZ_JAHLQB010000126.1 GCF_018918205.1 Lachnoclostridium sp. MSJ-17
CTACACTTCCCCTGCGCTGTCTTGCGACAGCTACCCCTTTGTGGACTTGCCGCCCAGGAACGATTGCAGGAGCAATCATTCTTGGGCAACAAGTTTTAGAATGTTCATTGCAAATTCACACCCATGTGATAGAATAAAGAAAATGAAACTTTGAAGTTTCATCAGATAAATATTTGGAAAAAGTCTTGACTCCTACGTTGCGTAATAGTTTAAAGTGTACTTATCGATAGGAGGAAATGATATGCATGAATTTATAATAGAAATAGTAAAATCAGATGAGATTTATCGAAAGATAGCAAATGCATCGTTAGAGAAGAAAGATGATATATATCGCTATGACTTTATGAAAAAATTTGAAAAGAAATGGGATATGTATCACTGTCCGTTGAAAGCAAAACAATCTGGCGGATATGATGTGGTGATGGCAAGCGGTATGTTAGGATATTTATTGCCACAAAAAATAGGAGACACAGAACAAAAATATATTGCAGAATTAGCAGATGAAAAGTTATGGACGGATTGCGTGGCATCTATTGAAAGCTCTCTTATGACATTTGTTAGTCATGGAATAGATTTGAAGGTTAAAGAGTATATGTTTACATTGATGCTCGCAGATCCATCAAGTCCCTATTCGGTGATGAATGATGGTTATTGTGGTGATGGTGGAATTCCGGGATACATATTTGGATCATTAGTACCTTCTGAAACGACAAAAACAAGGATTCCAGTTGTATTAGCTCATGAGACGAATCATAATGTAAGATTTCAATATATAAAGTGGAGTAATGAAATATCATTAGCAGAATATATGATTTGTGAAGGATTGGCAGAAAATTTTGCAGTAAAACTTTACGGTGAAGAGAACTTAGGACCATGGGTTAGTAAAACTGACCAGGAAATGTTAAATGAATATATTAAGCCACTTATCCAGGACGCTTTAGAAGTGCAAGGATTTGACAATATTACATCATATATGTATGGAGATGAAATGGCAAAATTACAAAATTATATTCCGGTGGGTATGCCTTATTGTGCTGGGTATGCATGCGGATATTATATGGTGAAATATTATTTGGATAAAACTGGAAAAGATATTGTTGACGCAACAATACTTCCAGCAGAAGAAATTTTGAAAGAAATAGATGGATTTTGGAGTGAAACGACCATTATTCGGAAAGGAAATACCTATGAGGACAGTAAATGAGGTAAGTAAGCTAACAGGAGTAAGTATACGTACCCTTCAGTACTATGATAGTATCGGACTGTTAAAACCAACTGAGTATACAGAGGTAGGATACCGTTTGTATGATGAAGAAGCATTAGAAAGGTTGCAACAGATTTTATTGTTTAGAGAATTGGAATTTCCACTGAAAGAAATCAAAGATATTATATATAATCCTAAATTTAATAAGGAAAAAGTATTAGAGCAGCAAATAGAACTTTTGGTATTGAAGAAGGAACATATAGAAAATTTGATTGATTTTGCTCGAAGAATAAAAACGATGGGAGTAAATAAGACGTATTTTAAAGTATTTGATAAAAAAAAGATGGAAGATTATTCAAAGCGTGCAAAGGAACAATGGGGACAGATAGCCCAGTATCAGGAATTTGAAGAAAAGACGAAAGGGGTGTCTGATACACAGCAGAAGGATGTAATCAATCGTTTTATGCTTATTTTTACAGAGTTTGGCAAGATAAAAGAATTAGATACGTCCTGTGATACGGTTCAATTACAGGTGAAAAAATTGCAGGATTTCATCACAGAGAATTATTACACCTGTACAAAAGAAATTTTATCAGGTCTGGGAAAGATGTATGCAAGTGGCGGAGAATTTACCGAAAACATTGATAGCTATGGTGGAGAAGGAACTGCTCTGTTTACAGCAAAAGCAATTGAGATATATTGCAAATAAGAGAGCGCAACTTTCAGTTTGAGCGTTTGAAGCACACATTACAATTTAATCTTGTGTTTTGTGTTATACTTTTGGAAAGATAAATCGGAATTGTGCGCCCAGACGAAGGGCGGATAGTCTAGCAGGTGAGAAGCCTGCACGGAAAGGTTTAGCCAACCACCGTTAGCGAGTCTTGTGCTGTAAACAGTAATGTTTACAGTAAAGCGTAGACAGCGAGGAAGTGGGGTTACAGGGTGATGGAGCCTCGAAATTTTACCATTCGGAGGGCTGACGCTTTAATTCCAGCGGAAAGCAAAATGTGTAAATCGTTAGGGCGAGATGAAACACACCTCTGCGGGGTCAAAGAGCCAATCACGCTTCACATAGTGACTATCCAGTCAACTGGGGAGAGCCTGTATTTTCTTCAATAAGAAGTATGATGGAACGACGGTAAAACGGAGAAAGTCAGATGAAATACAGGCAGTCGGACAGCTTCATAGTACCGAAGAAGTCGGGTAATGCCGACAGAGGGAAGGGAGTTGCATAATAAAGGTCTTTCTGAGGACACATTAGCCGTACTCAGGGACGGAGGAACTAATGGAAACGAAATTGGGAAGAATAGCATCGAAGTCAGCAAATACAAAACGACCTGAGTTTACGTCGCTGTACCATCTCATCAACAAAGAAATGCTAATGCAATGTCATAGGGAACTGGACGGAAGCAAAGCTGTCGGTATAGACGAAGTTACCAAAAGAGAATACAATGAAAATCTCGAAAGTAACATCGAAAGCCTTGTAGACAGACTGAAAAGGAAAGCCTACAAACCGCAGCCTTCGCTGAGAGTATACATTCCCAAAAGCAACGGCAAAATGAGACCGCTGGGTATTGCGTGCTACGAGGATAAGATTGTACAATTAGCATTGAAGAAGATTCTTGAAGCGATATACGAACCAAAATTTCTGAATTGTATGTATGGATTCAGACCAAACAGGAGCTGTCATAC
>NZ_JAHLQB010000033.1 GCF_018918205.1 Lachnoclostridium sp. MSJ-17
TATGGTCAAGCCCTCGACCTATTAGTACTGCCAAGCTGAATGCCTCACGGCACTTACACACGCAGCCTATCAACCTCGTAGTCTTCAAGGGGTCTTACTCGTTTACACGATGGGATATCTAATCTTGGAGTCGGCTTCACGCTTAGATGCTTTCAGCGTTTATCCGTTCCGTACATAGCTGCCCAGCTGTGCCACTGGCGTGACAACTGGTGCACCAGAGGTACGTCCATCCCGGTCCTCTCGTACTAAGGACAGAGCTCCTCAAATATCCTGCGCCCACGACAGATAGGGACCGAACTGTCTCGCGACGTTCTGAACCCAGCTCGCGTACCACTTTAATCGGCGAACAGCCGAACCCTTGGGACCGAATTCAGCCCCAGGATGTGATGAGCCGACATCGAGGTGCCAAACCTCCCCGTCGATGTGGACTCTTGGGGGAGATCAGCCTGTTATCCCCAGGGTAGCTTTTATCCGTTGAGCGACGGCATTTCCATTCACATACCGCCGGATCACTAACTCCAACTTTCGTTACTGCTCGCGCCGTCACGCTCGCAGTTAGGCTGGCTTTTGCGTTTACACTCAAGAGCACGGTTTCCGTCCGTACTGAGCCAACCTTTGAGCGCCTCCGTTACTCTTTAGGAGGCGACCGCCCCAGTCAAACTGCCCACCTGACAATGTCCCCCGACCGGATTCACGGCCGCAGGTTAGAATTCCAGAAACCTAAGGGCGGTATCCCAACATTGACTCCACTAAAGCTGACGCCTTAGCTTCCCAGTCTCCCGCCTATCCTGTACATAGATTACCGAAACCCAATATCAGGCTACAGTAAAGCTCCATGGGGTCTTTCCGTCTTGCCGCAGGTAACCGGCATCTTCACCGGTACTACAATTTCGCCGGGTGGGTAGTTGAGACAGTGCCCAGATCGTTACACCATTCGTGCGGGTCGGAACTTACCCGACAAGGAATTTCGCTACCTTAGGACCGTTATAGTTACGGCCGCCGTTTACCGGGGCTTCAATTCAATGCTTGCACATCTCCTCTTAACCTTCCGGCACCGGGCAGGTGTCAGCCCCTATACTTCATCTTTCGATTTGGCAGAGACCTGTGTTTTTGCTAAACAGTCGCCTGGGCCTATTCTCTGCGGCTCTTTCGAGCACTCCTTATTCCGAAGTTACGGAGTCAATTTGCCGAGTTCCTTAACTACCCTTCTCCCGCTGGCCTTAGAATTCTCTTCCTGTCCACCTGTGTCGGTTTGCGGTACGGGCATCTGCTTCTATACACATAGCTTTTCTCGCCTTGATCCATGTGTGCTTCCCTACTTAAATTTCGGTCCCTTGCGCCCGGGTCAACCAACGCCCGGGTCACACCCTTTTCAAGTGTCCCTATGCTTAAATTGCAGATGGTTACGGAATATCAACCGTATGTGCATCGGCTACGCCTTTCGGCCTGACCTTAGCTCCCGACTTACTTGGAGCGGACGAACCTTCCTCCAAAAACCTTAGACTTTCGGCCATTAAGATTCTCACTTAATTCTCGCTACTTATTCCGGCATTCTCACTCGTATACAGTCCACCAGCGCTTTCGCTCTGACTTCACCCCGTATACGACGCTCTCCTACCATACCATAAAGGTATCCCAAGCTTCGGTTCATAGTTTAGCCCCGTTAAATTTTCCGCGCAGAATCACTCGACCAGTGAGCTATTACGCACTCTTTTAATGAGTGGCTGCTTCTAAGCCAACATCCTGGTTGTCTAAGCAATTCCACATCGTTTTCCACTTAACTATGATTTGGGACCTTAGCTGTGGGTCTGGGCTCTTTCCCTTTTGACAATGAGACTTATCTCACACTGTCTGACTCCTGAAAAACGATTATCTGCCATTCTTAGTTTGATAAGGTTCAGTAACCTCTCGGCCCCTAGCCAATTCAGTGCTTTACCTGCAGTAATCTATTTCAAGGCTAGCCCTAAAGCTATTTCGGAGAGAACCAGCTATCTCCGGGTTCGATTGGAATTTCTCCGCTACCCACAACTCATCCGCTACCATTTCAACGGGAGTCGGTTCGGCCCTCCATAAAGTTTTACCTTTACTTCAGCCTGGCCATGGGTAGGTCACCCGGTTTCGGGTCGAATACATTTGACTTCATACGCCCTGTTCAGACTCGCTTTCGCTGCGGCTCCACACCTTAAGTGCTTAACCTTGCCAAATACATTCACTCGCCGGACCATTCTACAAAAGGTACCCGATCGTCCGTTGACGGACTTTCGGTGCTTGTAAACACAAGGTTTCAGGTTCTCTTTCACTCCCCGCCAGGGGTGCTTTTCACCTTTCCTTCACAGTACTTCTTCTCTATCGGTCACCGAGTAGTATTTAGGCTTGGAGGATGGTCCCCCCGTCTTCCCACCGGGTTTCACGTGTCCGGCGGTACTCTGGATACAGATGGCTGAAAATTCTTTTCGCCTACAGGATTCTCACCTTCTTTGATTGACCTTCCCATGTCATTCGGCTAAAAATTTTCAATACCGTGTTCTGTCCGAACCCCGAAGGTATTACTACCCTCGGTTTGGCCTCTTCCGCGTTCGCTCGCCACTACTGGCGGAATCTCTGTTGATTTCTTTTCCTCGCCCTACTTAGATGTTTCAGTTCAGGCGGTTCCCCTCATATACCTATTTATTCAGTATATGATGACAAGACTTTCCTCTTGCCGGATTGCTCCATTCGGAAATCCACGGATATAACGTTCACTTACAACTCCCCGTGGCTTATCGCAGTTAGTCACGTCCTTCATCGGCTCTCGGTGCCAAGGCATTCCCCTTGTGCTCTTTGTAGCTTGACCATTATTTTTCCGACTGCTT
>NZ_JAHLQB010000025.1 GCF_018918205.1 Lachnoclostridium sp. MSJ-17
AGGTATACTACTTTGACCCGCTGGACAACAAGCTCTCCACAGGAGATAAGGTCATCGTCGAAACCGCCCGCGGTCTGGAATGCGGCGAGGTCGCGATGCCCAACAAGGATATCGACGAGAAGGAGCTCAACCACCCGCTGAAGCCGCTCGTCCGCATCGCCACAAAGGACGATCTGCGCCGCGTTGAGGAGAACCGCAAAAAGGAAAAGTCAGCCCACAAAATCTGTGAGGAGAAGATCGCGAAGCACAAGCTCGTGATGAAGCTCGTCAACGTCGAGTACACCTTCGACAACAGCAAGATCATTTTCTACTTCACAGCCGACGGCAGGGTCGACTTCCGCGCGCTGGTAAAGGATCTCGCGTCCGTTTTCCGCACAAGGATCGAGCTGCGCCAGATCGGCGTCCGCGACGAGGCAAAGATGCTCGGCGGTCTGGGAATCTGCGGCAGACCCTTCTGCTGCAGCCGCTTCATGGGCGAGTTCCAGCCCGTTTCAATCAAGATGGCTAAGGAACAGGGACTTTCGCTCTCACCGACAAAAATCTCGGGCACCTGCGGCAGACTGATGTGCTGCCTCAAGTACGAGCAGGAGGCATACACAGACCTTCTCCGCCATACCCCAAAGGTCGGCGCTGTCGTAAACACTCCCGAGGGCAAGGGTCTTGTGGTCGAAAACAACCTTATCGCGCGCACACTCAAGGTAAAGCTCGACAACACGCCCGACGACGTAGCACCCAAAACCTTCAAGGTAAGGCAGTGCAGACTGATCAAGGACGGCTTTATCAAGGTCGACAAGAAGGAACTGGAAAAGCTCAACGGCTTGGAATAACAAAGTTTGATAAAAAAATTTGCCGCACCTCTTGATTTCACGGAAATAGATGTTATAATATAAGTGAAATTTAATCAAGGAGGATTTACCTATGGCATATGTAATTACTGATGAATGCATCATGTGGGTGCTTGCGCAGACGAGTGTCCCTGCTCTGCTATTTCAGAGGGCGACGGCAAGTATGTAATTGACGCTGACGCTTGCGTTGATTGCGGTTCCTGCGCAGAGGCTTGCCCCGTAGGCGCTCCCGTAGAGGGCTGATTTCGGGCAGCTGAAATTGAAACATCGGCGGCAAGGGTTTTTATCCTTGCCGCTGTTCTTTTGTCAGAGGAAAAGCTATGAACAACATTCACCTCGAGCCGCTCGGCGGCGGCTTGGAAATATACGTGTCGGAGAGCTACCGCTTTTCGACCGACACAATCCTGCTTGCGAACTTCTCGCAGCCTAAGGGTCGGAAAAAATGCGTCGACCTCGGCACAGGCTGCGGCACGATTCCGCTTATTTGGCTGAGAGAAAACAAACAACTCGAGATCGCGGCGGTGGACATTCAGGAAAACGCCTGCAAGCTCGCGCAGGACAGCATAAGCCGCAACGGCCTCATTCAGATGACGGTGTATAACGCCGACCTAAAGGAGCTAAAGGGCGTACTGCCGTTCGGATACTACGACCTCGTCGCCTGCAATCCGCCCTACAAGCTCGGCGGCAGCGGCATCAGGAACCCCGAAAGCGCGAAACTAATCGCACGGCACGAAACCGAGTGCACGCTCGACAATATATGCGAGAGCGCGTCGCGCCTATTGCAGTTCGGCGGAAGGTTCTGCATCTGCCAGCGCCCCGAAAGGTTAGCAGACGTGATGGAAGCCATGCGAAAGTTCTCGATCGAGCCGAAGGTGCTGCGGCTGGTTCAGCAGCGCAGGTCAAAGGCTCCGAAGCTCTTTTTAATCGAGGGCAGAAAGGGCGGCAACCGAGGGTTCCTGAACGTCCTGCCAACGCTCTTCATCGAGGACGATAGCGGCAGCTTCTCAGAGGAAATGCTGCAAATCTACGGAGACTACAAATCAAATCATATGGAGTAAATATATGTCCGGTATTTTATACGTAACGGGAACGCCGATAGGCAACCTCGGCGACCTCTCGCCCAGAGCCGCAAAAACTCTCGGGGAGGTCGACTTCATCGCCGCAGAGGACACGCGCGTGACCCTGAAGCTGCTCAACCACCTCGGGATAAAAAAGCCGATGGTGAGCTACTTTGAGCACAACAAACGCGAGCGCGGAGAGATTATCTGCCAAAGAATCGAGCAGGGAGAAAACTGCGCGATCGTCACCGACGCGGGTATGCCCTGCATATCCGACCCCGGTGAGGATTTAATCAAGCTGTGCGAAGAGCGCGGCATAAAAACCGTCGTCGTACCCGGCCCGAGCGCGGTGATTTCGGCACTGGCAATATCGGGACTTGAAACAGGCCGCTTCTGCTTTGAGGGATTTCTCAGCGTCAACAAAAAAAGCCGCAGCGAACACCTGCAGAGCCTTCAAAACGAGCGCAGGACGATGATTTTTTACGAGGCTCCGCACAAGCTGCCCTCTACCCTGCGCGACCTCTATTCCTCGTTTGGAGACAGAAAGCTCAGCATTGTGCGAGAGCTGACGAAAATCCACGAGGAGGTTATCCGCACCACCACCGCGGAAGCCGCCGAAAAATACTCTGACGGCAGCATCAAGGGTGAGATCGTTCTCGTTCTCGAGGGCAAGCGCGAGGAGGAAGCGGCTGAAAGCTGCACACTGCATGACGCGGTCGAACTCGCGAAACGCCTTATCGCCGACGGTCAAAAGACGACGGAAGCCGCCAAAAACGCCGCCGCGATGACGGGCTTTAAGAA
>NZ_JAHLQB010000102.1 GCF_018918205.1 Lachnoclostridium sp. MSJ-17
GATATCCCATCGTGTAAACGAGTAAGACCCCTTGAAGACTACGAGGTTGATAGGCTGCGTGTGTAAGTGCCGTGAGGCATTCAGCTTGGCAGTACTAATAGGTCGAGGGCTTGACCATATGAACACTGAACTTTGGTCAGTCAGTATTTACTTCTTCAATTTATCTCTTCTTTATTCAGTTTTCAGGGCACTTGCCCAAGCGGGCGGAAACGGCGTGCGGGAAGAACATTCCAAACAATGTTTGAAAGAGCGCGAGAGCGAAACGAGAGTGTCTGATGAACGAATAATTCGGGACACCGACGTAAAGCTGTGAATCCGACTTATCCGTCCCGAATTTAAAAAATGCACCATTAGCTCAGTTGGTAGAGCACCTGACTCTTAATCAGGGTGTCCCGGGTTCGAGCCCCTGATGGTGCACCAAAACTCAAGGGGCTCACATCAATGAGTCCCTTGAATAAAATGGCTCGTTGGTCAAGCGGTTAAGACTCCGGCCTCTCACGCCGGCAACGCGGGTTCGATTCCCGCACGAGTCACCAAATTGTTTGAAACACGTTATCATTTGATGACGTTTCGATACTGATTCTGTTTTCGGAATCGAACCCGAGAGGGTTTGAGCGTTAAGAAAACAGTCCGGTGGACTGTTTTTAGCTCAAAGCGGTGAGCATCTGTGATGCGAGCCATCAAGAGCGAAGCGCTTGGTCGATTCCCGCACGAGTCACCACTTATATATTCCTCCATAGCTCAGTCGGTAGTGGCTGCGTACATTTAAGTACCTGACATTAGACTGAATTTTAGAGGTTATTTCGGAGAAATCCGAACAAATTACCGATATTCCTCCATAGCTCAGTCGGTAGAGCGAGTAGATAGAAAAATACCCGATTCTATTGCTTGGCTAATGATAGGAAAATAGTTGGGATTTATGCAAACTCAACAAAAAAACTTCGGAGAAATCCGAGAAAAATTGTATATTCCTCCATAGCTCAGTCGGTAGTGTTACTGTCACTCTAAACGTCCGAGTATAATTTGACCGAAATGCTTGATTTTCAGCATTTATGAGGTAAAATTATAGTACACTAAAGTCTTGGCTTTGATATAAAGACGAAAAAGTCTTGAGGTAAACATTCCTCCATAGCTCAGTCGGTAGAGCGCATGACTGTTAATCATGATGTCACTGGTTCGAGCCCAGTTGGGGGAGCCAAAAACTCGCTACAAATTAATTGGTGTTGATGACGCTGAGGGTCCACCCGTTCCCATACCGAACACGGAAGTTAAGCTCAGTGGTGCCGAAAATAGTGCCTTGGCGACGAGGTGTGAAAATAGGGAGATGCCAATACTTGTAGCGAGTTTTCCTATATCTAATGAAGCTGACTTTTACAGTCGGCTTTTTTTATTTTGCGAATTACTCATTAGTAATCCTCCTTTAATTTGCCAACCGCCTCACTGACCTAATTAAAAGGGGCGGTTGGTACATAAGTAAATTTGAGAGCCAATCATTATATTTCTAATTTAGTTTTAGAAGTATAGTGATTGGCTCTTTTTTTGTTGTAAATATTTTTAAGAGGTGATTATTTTGTATGTAGATCCTATGCTTTATGCAGCCGAAGAATTAGCAAACGCTGTTATCATTCAAGCGGCAATAGATTACAGACAAGCCATGAAAAGGTTTATGTGGATGTCATTGTACATGAGAATAAAGAAGGGCAGAAAAGACCGCTTAGTCTGATTTTCGAAGATGGGAAGTCCTATTTGATTGATCGTTTGATTCAGGTTAAACGCTGTGCGGCTATGAAAGTCGGCGGGACCGGAATCCGATATACGGTATCAATATTAGGAATCTGTACTGCGGACACTGTGGTAGAAAACTGATTGCTACCACTCATACATACTACTATGACAGAGCAGACGGCACGAGAGTGAAAACGGTAAAACAAAGGTATATCTGCACCAACAGTGGACGAGATAGAGGTATATGCAATGGTCAAGGCGCTTATCTCGCAGAGAAAGTTGACGAAGTGGTACTCGAAGTCGTCAGAAAATACCTTGACGCCATAAAGGTAACTCCCAAGAGCCTAACCATGGAAAAGCAGTATAAAGCTGAAATCGCTGACACGAAGAAACGGAAAAAGAAGATTGAAGCTGAGCTTGAAAAGCTGAAAAAACAGTCAGTGAAGCTCTCTGCTGAAATCGGTAAAGTATTAATAGGGGAGAGCAATTATACCTCAGATATGCTTACAACCTCTATCAATGTTACCAATCAAGCGATTGCTGAAAAAGAAAATGAAATAGCTGAAATAGAGCTCAAGCTTGCCAATCAACAAGATGATATAGGCAAGCTTGATTTCTATTATGACGAGTTTATGTCATGGGCGGATGAATTCGATCTGAGCACTAATGAAGAGCGAAAGATGATTATCTGCAAGCTGATAAAACAGATAAGGCTATACAAAGGATATCAGTTCGAAATCGACTTCGACAGTGACTACAAGAGATTCCTCAAGGAATTTACGATGGCATCTTAATAACACGCTATATCAAAAGGGGCTGGCTCAAAACTTGAAAGAGTTTTGGGCCAGTTTTTTGCAAAAAAATACGAGAGGCTATGAAACCTCTCGCAGTTGGTGTATCTCCTCGGGTTTACTGAATGAAAAACAGGGG
>NZ_JAHLQB010000036.1 GCF_018918205.1 Lachnoclostridium sp. MSJ-17
TGCTGTATAATATAGACAAAGAAAAGACAAAAGGAGGTCTTAATATGAAAGCTAAGATTCCTTACAACTATCGTATCATGACATACATTCGGAGCTTGCCCCCCAATGTATGAATCCCGATTTCGTCGGGACAAAGCTTGAATACTTTATCGGAGTCGGTCAGCGAATCATTTAATTGTTTATGAAACAAAAAATTACATTTTCGGATTACGACTTGAACCGTTAGCTGCCAAGATGCTTGTTCATCATCTAATTTAACTTTCATTTCATATATTTCGTCACAGCAGCCTCGGATAAAGGAAGCATTCTTTACTCAATGAAAATTGGGATGAAAACGGACTTCTTACAATTTAATATAAACTGGTTTGATAATTAATTCTTTTGTTTTCTGAGGACAGACCGATGAGAATTTGATTTTTGCAGCATTAGCTGTCGGATATAAATTTCAGAATTGGAGATTAATCCCATGCGCTAGGTAAATTTTGAACGGCTATTCTACGAACGGAGAAAGGTCCAATGTAATACTTATCTTGAATTCGGTGAATTTATTTACGGAGATGAGTCCAAAGAACAGTTAAGCCTCTTTTACCAAACCCTGCAGGGTAAGGAATTAATTTGAAATGATTAAGCGGTGACGTGTTGTCACCGCTTTTCTTTTTGCATAATGCAGTTACGGGATCGGTATTACCGACCCCGTTTTCTTTTAGTCCATTCTTTTATCACAGAAGTCACACATCTGCATTCCGAGTTTTTCATAGCTGCGTCGGGGGAGATAATCCTCGCTCTGAGTGATGCACCTTGTGTTTTTGCAGTGGTGTTCGGAGATAAATGTATCCCTTTCGTTGAGAACAAAGTCCTCGTCCTGGAGCAGCAGAAGAATCAGCGCCATTCTGCCGAACATTCCGTACTGAGCCTGTTTGAAATACAGTGCTCTCGGATCGTCGTCGATTTCAACGGTAATCTCGTTGACCCTTGGCAGCGGGTGAAGGATAATCATATCCTCGCGCGCGTTTGAAAGCTTTTCCTTATCAAGAACAAAGACGTCCTTCTGCGCCTGATAATCCTCCTCGCTTCCAAATCTTTCTCTCTGAATCCTCGTCATATACAGCATATCGAGGTCTTTGACAGCTTCTGCCAGACTGTTTGAGATCTCGTATCTGCAGTGGTTCTTTTCGAGTATATCAATAATATATATCGGCACGCTCAGCTCGGGAGTCGAAATCAGTACAAATGAATTGCCCTCATACTTTGAAAGCGCCTTTATCAGAGAATGCACTGTCCGACCGTTGAGTAAATCGCCGCACACGCCTATTTTAAGGTGATCCAGTCTGCCTTTCTCACAGCTGAGCGTAACAATGTCGGTGAGAGTCTGAGTGGGGTGGAGGTGACCGCCGTCGCCGCAGTTGATAACCGGAACCTCAGAGTAAAGCGAGGCTGCCATTGCCGTACCTTCTGTCGGATGCCTGATGGCGATGATGTCAGAGTAACCGCTTATGACGGCGATTGTATCCTTTAGATTTTCGCCCTTTGCAACAGAGGAGTTCATCGGATTGTCAAAGCCGATAGTTCTTCCGCCGAGCTTGAGCATTGCGGTCTGAAAAGACATCTGAGTGCGTGTGCTTGGCTCATAGAACAGTGTAGCCAGTATTTTTCCGTCGCAGGTATGGCGGTAGTCCGCAGGACTCTGCATAATTTTCTTTGCCTTTTTGACGAGCTTATCGATTTGCTTTACCGACATAGCCTCAAGGTCAATCAGGTTTTTGTTGGTCATTTTCTCACAACCCTTCCGTATTCTAAGGAATATTGTAGCACATTAATCCGGAAAATGAAACATTTAAAAGAATAATATGAGTTGTATTTTTTAGATAATGCCTTAAATTAATAAAAAGTTACGACTGTTTTGTAAAAAATAAATACAAATAAATAATAAATACAGTGTCGAAACGGCTAAAAGTAATGAATAGATTGAGAAACTCGTTAAAAAATATGGAGATGGAAACTCTCACCGCACCAATGCTCCGAGAACTGATCGACCATATCGACGTGTACGAAAAGAAAGGCGGCAAAAAGAACTACACCCAGCGTATAGTTATCTATTACCGCTTCGTAGGCTTCTTGGAGTTACCAGAAACCGACGGAAACAACTACAAAGCCAATACCCGAAAGGGCGTAGATGTGGAGTATATCCCCACAGCAAAGTCCGCATAAGAGAAAAGTGAGCAGGCGCAAAACCTGCTCACTACATACAAATCAGAAGGAATTGAATAAAAGAATGAGTGTCCATAACTTAAATCCGTTATGAACACTCATACTGGTGCGAGTGACGGGACTTGAACCCGTACGTCAAAGACACACGCCCCTCAAACGTGCCTGTCTGCCTATTCCAGCACACTCGCATATTCTGTTTTTGTCCTCTGCGGACTCAACAAGA
>NZ_JAHLQB010000038.1 GCF_018918205.1 Lachnoclostridium sp. MSJ-17
TAGATGATCTTAGCCTCATTCTCGCCCATCATGGTGTTGCGGGAAATGAGGATATTGCCGTTTTCGTCGCGGAAGTCGTCGAGCAGGAATCTGCCTATGACGCGCTCCTCGAGCGGCTCGATGATGTTGACGCCGGCGCGCACCTTGACGCTCTCAGCGCCCGAGTTGACGATGGCTTCCGCCATTTCGTCGTCGATCTCGACGTTTCTGTAGACGATCGGCTTGCCGTTTTCGTCGCACAGATCCTCGACAAGAGATTTGCCGATGACGTTGCCGTAGGTGGGAGCGACCTCGGTGAAGTTTGTGTTGCCGTTGAGGATATCGAAGATCTCAAGACCCTCTTTGGTGCCGCAGTCCTCCTCGCGGATGATGACCTCCTGAGAAACGTCTACAAGACGGCGGGTGAGATAACCGGAGTCGGCGGTACGGAGCGCGGTATCGGCAAGACCCTTACGCGCACCGCGAGAGGAGATGAAGTATTCGAGAATGTTCAGACCCTCACGGTAGTTCGCTCGAATCGGGATTTCGATGGTTTTACCGGAGGTGTTGGCGATCAGTCCGCGCATGCCCGCGAGCTGACGGATCTGGCTCATGCTGCCTCGAGCGCCGGAGTCAGCCATCATGTAGATCGGGTTGTAGCGGTCGAGGTTCTTTTGCAGCTTGTCTGTAACGTCGTCTGTCGCCTTGTTCCAGATCCTCAGGATCTCCTCATAACGTTCCTCGTCGGAACGAAGACCCATCATGTACTCTTCGCGGATAGCCTCTACCTCGTCCTCTGCCTTTGCGATGATCTCTTTCTTTTCGGGCGGGATGACCGCGTCGCAGACCGCGACGGTGAGTGCGCCTATGGTGGAGTACTTGTAGCCCTGCGCCTTGATCTCGTCCAGCAGCACGCTGGTTCTGGCGGCGCCGTGCTTCTTTATGGAAGCGTCGATGATCCTCTTTAAGCCTTTTTTGCCTACGAGGAAGTCGACCTCGAACTTGAATTTGTTTTCGGGGATGCTTCTGTCAACAAAGCCCAGATCCTGCGGGATGGGGTTGTTGAAGATGATCTTGCCGATGGTGGTGTCGACGAGAGCCGACTGCATTTCGCCGTCGATCTCCATTTCGCGGCGAACCTTGATCTTGGAGTGCAGCTCGATAACGCCGGTCTGATACGCCATCATTACCTCGTCAACGTTGCGGAAGATCTTGCCCTCGCCGCGCTCGCCGTCCTTATCGAGGGTGAGGTAGTAAGAACCGAGGATCATATCCTGCGTAGGAACCGCGACAGGCTGACCGTCGGAGGGCTTGAGCAGGTTGCCCGCAGCGAGCATGAGGAAGCGCGCCTCAGCCTGAGCCTCGGCGGAAAGCGGTACGTGAACAGCCATCTGGTCGCCGTCGAAGTCGGCGTTGAAGGCGGTACATACCAGCGGATGAAGCTTGATAGCGCGGCCTTCAACGAGCACGGGCTCGAACGCCTGGATGCCCAGACGGTGAAGTGTTGGCGCACGGTTGAGCATTACGGGGTGACCCTTGATGACCACCTCGAGCGCGTCCCAAACGGTCTCTTTAGCGCGCTCAACGGCTTTTCTTGCGGATTTTATGTTCTGCTCTGCCTTTGTTTCGACAAGGCGCTTCATAACGAAGGGCTTGAACAGCTCGAGCGCCATCTCCTTGGGCAGACCGCACTGGTACATTTTCAGCTCAGGGCCGACTACGATAACCGAACGTCCGGAGTAGTCGACGCGCTTGCCGAGCAGGTTTTGACGGAAACGTCCCTGCTTGCCCTTAAGCATGTCGGAAAGCGATTTGAGCGCGCGGTTGTTGGGTCCCGTTACGGGTCTGCCGCGTCTGCCGTTGTCGATAAGGGCGTCGACAGACTCCTGAAGCATACGCTTTTCGTTGCGGATGATGATCTCGGGAGCGTTCAATTCGAGCAGCTTTTTAAGTCTGTTGTTTCTGTTGATAACGCGGCGGTACAGGTCGTTGAGGTCGCTGGTGGCGAATCTGCCGCCGTCGAGCTGTACCATCGGGCGGATGTCCGGCGGGATGACCGGAACGACGTCCAGTATCATCCACTCGGGACGGTTGCCCGAAAGGCGGAAGCTCTCTACAACGTCGAGGCGCTTGAGCAAACGGATGCGCTTCTGACCGGAGGAAGCTTCAAGCTCCTCCCTGAGCTCCTGCGAAAGGGCTTCGAGGTCGATCTCTTCAAGCAGCTTTTTGATGGACTCGGCGCCCATGCCCGCCTGGAAATCATCCTCGTATTTTTCGCGCATATCGTTGTATTCGGTCTCGCTGAGGCACTGATACTTAGCCAGATCGCGGCAGTCACCGGGATCGGTGACGATGTACTGCGAGAA
>NZ_JAHLQB010000020.1 GCF_018918205.1 Lachnoclostridium sp. MSJ-17
CTGCCTATCCTGAAATTTGCTCTGCCTGTATACTATATTATTGCGTGCGCGGAGGCTTCGTCTAACCTCGGACGCTACGACGGCATTCGCTACGGCTACAAGACCGCGCACTACACAGGCACCCACGACATGATCTGCCGCACCAGAAGCGAGGGCTTCGGCGAGGAGGTCAAGAGAAGGATTCTTCTCGGAACCTACGTTCTCTCCGCAGGCTACTACGACGCTTACTACAAGAAGGCTCAAAACCTGCGCGGCACTATCATCAGCGCATTCAACAAGGCGTTTGAGCAGTGCGACGTGATTCTCGCGCCGACTGTTCCCATGACCGCCTTTGAAAAGGGTCACGCTACCTCCGACCCGATCGAGACCTACCTCACCGACATCTGTACCGTTCCAGTCAATATCGCGGGACTGCCCGGCGTGTCCGTACCCTGCGGCTTCAACGCAAAGGGTATGCCCATCGGCATGCAGCTTATCGGCAAGAGCTTCGGCGAGGCTCAGATTCTCAACGCCGCCTACAAGTACCAGCAGGCGGCTCCCGATAAATTCATTGATACAAAGTGGGGTGTGAAGCTGTGAAATACGAGTTGGTTTCGGGTTTTGAGACCCACATTGAGTTACAGACAAAGACGAAGATTTTCTGCGGCTGCACCACGCAGTTCGGCGGCGAGCCGAATACCCACTGCTGTCCGGTCTGCATAGGTCTGCCGGGCACGCTTCCCGTGCTCAACCGCGAGGTCGTGCGCTACGCTATAAAGGCAGGACTTGCGGTTCACGGCGAGATCGCCGAGGTCGCCAAGATGGACAGAAAGAACTACTGCTATCCCGACCTGAGCAAGGCGTACCAGATCTCGCAGCTCTACGCTCCGCTCATCATCGGCGGCTACGTCGAGCTGAGCAACGGAAGAAAGATCCGTCTGCACCACATCCACATCGAGGAGGACGCCGGAAAACTTATCCACCGTCACGGCGACACCTACGTAGACTACAACCGCGGCGGCGTACCGCTGATCGAAATCGTATCCGAGCCGGATATCCGCTCTATCGACGAGGCGAAGGAGTATGTCGAGAAGCTGCAGCAGGTAATGCGCAGCATCGGCGTTTCCGACTGCAAGATGCAGGAGGGCTCGATGCGCTGCGACGTAAACATCTCCGTACGTCCCGAGGGCAGCGATAAGTTCGGCACCAGAACCGAGATAAAGAACATGAACTCCATCACCAACATAGCGAAGGCGATGGAATACGAATATGACCGTCAGGTCGACCTGATCGAGAGCGGCGGCAAGGTGGTTCAGGAGACCCTGCGCTACGACGATGCGAGCGGCGCTACCTCGTCAATGAGAAGCAAGGAGGACGCTCACGACTACCGCTACTTCCGCGACCCCGACCTCGTGACTATCAACATTTCGCGCGAGGAGGTCGAGGAGCTCAGAGCCCAGCTGCCCGAGCTGCCAGCCGAGAAGTGCAAGCGCTATATCGACGAGCTCGGTATTCCCGAGAAGGACGCTCAGCTGCTGACGAAGTACCGCCGTATCAGCGAGTATTTCGACGAGGCGATCGACGGCGTTAAGTCTCCAAAGACCGTGTCCAACTTCATCATCGGTCAGATTTTCCGCAGAGTCGAGACAGAGAACGACAAGGAAGCGTTCGCTGTCAGCACAACTCCCGCTCAGCTCAACGAGCTTGTCAAGCTGCTCGACAGCGGCAAGATCCGCAATAACCTCGCCAAGGCGACGCTCGAGAAAATGCTCGACAGCGGCAAGGGCGCGCTTGAGTTCATCAGCGAGAGCGACATGGGCGGCATGGACGACAACGCCCTGCTCGAGCTGTGCAAGGCGGCGATCGAGGGCAACCCCAAGGCTGTTGAAGATTTCAGGAACGGCAAGGAGAAGGCAATAAAGGCTCTCGTCGGCAACGTAATGAAGAACAGCCGCGGCAAGGCTGACGCTCAGGCTGCCGAGGCAAAAATCAAGGAATTAATAGGTTAATTATTAGACGCCGCGTGAAGGTTCTGCCTTCGCGCGGTTTTTCTTACATTGACAATTCGTCAACTCGGTTGTATAATAGAGCTATAATTTTATGAAAGCGAGGAGATTTATAGTGAAAATTATAAAGACCTTTACAGCCTTATCTCTTTCGGCTCTGATCGCGTTCTCAGCCGCGGCGGCTGTTTCGGCAGCGGAGGACGATTCCTACGCCGGCGCTCAGGTCATCAACGTCAGCGCGGCGGATCTGCGCGACGGCGCGCAGTGGGCGATTCAGTCCGCTCTCGATAAGGCGAAAAATCAGGCTACAGCCTCAAATCCCGTGACCGTAAAGGCGGCGGCAGGCAGCTA
>NZ_JAHLQB010000050.1 GCF_018918205.1 Lachnoclostridium sp. MSJ-17
CATAAAACAGTGGTTTTTTCACCTTTTGGGTGAAGAAAAATCTGATAATTTGACTGCCGATTTCTGCATGGCTATCGGTCTTTCTGCATTTTTACCTGTTTGAGTTTCACGGATTCAGGTGTCCATTGATCATTGTCCATTGTCAATTGATCAAAGTCCTTCTTCTTCGATTATTTCCGCGATCAGCTCGCGCTCGTCCATGTGGTACTTTACGCCTTTGATTTCCTGGTAATCCTCGTGACCCTTGCCCGCGAGGACGATGATGTCGCCGTCCTGCGCGTTGAGCATGCAATAGCGTATCGCTTCCTTGCGCTTGGGCACGACAACGTACTTGCCGTCCGTTTTGTGAAGACCGGTCTTGATGTCCGCGATTATGTCCATTACGTCCTCAAAACGGGAGTTATCCTCGGTGATAACGCTGAGGTCGCTCAGTCTGCCCGAGGTTTCGCCCATCTCATAGCGGCGCACCTTCGGGCGGTTGCCGCCGGCGCCGAACATGGTGATAAGGCGGTTTGGCTTGTACTGCCGCAGGGTCGTAAGCACGTTCTCCATCGAGAGAGCGTTGTGCGCGTAGTCGATCAGCAGCGAGTAATTTCCGGGAACCTTGACGGGCTCGACTCTGCCCTTGACGTGGGCGATTTTCAGTCCGTCGAGTATAGCCTTGTCGGGAATGTCAAAGAACGATACCGCGCTGATCGCCGCGAGAGCGTTGTAGGCGTTGAACTTTCCGGGAACACCGACGTCGGGCGAGAGATTTTTCAGCCCCTCTGTTTCGAAATGAACTCCGATGAAGCCGTTATCCGAGAGAAGCCTGTCGTTTTTGGCGCGGAGCTTTGCGCCCTCGGAGAAGCCGTAGGTCAGGATATCGCCCTTGAAGTCCGCGGTGATTTTCTCCCACGCCGGGTCGTCGATATTAGCCGCGGCGTTTCTGCACTGACGGAAGAGCAGGCTCTTGCAGTAGAGATACTCCGCCATGTCCTTATGCTCGACTCCGCCGATGTGGTCGTTCGAGAAGTTTGTGAACACGGCAGCGTCAAAGGTCATTCCAGCGAGACGGCTCGCCTTAAGACCGATCGACGAGGCTTCGATGACGAACGCCTTGACTCCCGCGTCAGCCATGTTTCGCATTGCCTTCTGGATTTCATAGGACTCCGGCGTTGTGTTGTCTGTCTTGTAGGTATTGCCGCCGTAGACAATGCCGAGGGTGCCGATAGTGCCCGCCTTGATACCCGCCTGCTCAAAAATTTCCGCGATCATCGCGGCGGTGGTCGTCTTGCCCTTAGTGCCGGTGATAGCTACGGTTTTCAGCTCGCGCTCGGGGTAATTAAAGAACGCCCGGCTCATAAGCGCGAGAGCAAGCCGCGTGTCGCCGGTTTTTACAACGGCGACGCCGTCGGGAATATCAAAGTCAAGGTCATCGCTGATAACGAGAGCGGCGGCTCCCTTGTCGATGGCGGAACAGGCGTATTTGTGACCGTCGGCGGCAGCTCCCTTGAGCGCGGCAAAGACGGTGCCGGGGCTAACCTTTCGCGAGTCGTAAATGATATCGCTTATCTCGGGGTTGCCCTCGCGGACAACGGTGTATTCAACGTCCCTCAGAAGGTCGTACAGCTTCATAAAAAATCGCTCCTTTGTGTTTTGGTTCATACAGGGCGCCGATCAGAACAGCGCGCCGCAAGCTGTAAATATTATACCAGTAAATAATATAGATTACAACCTCAGGCGGCAAAAGAGCAAAAAATTATTAATCATGCAAGATTGGTTAATTTTCACTAAAAAAATAGAGAAAATTTTTAGCCTCTCTGAAAAACCGCCGCCGCAAAGGGTTCAAATCGTGCTTTTCCCTTAAATCAAGAAAGGTCGCTTGAGCATAATGCACAAGGGGTCAACGGTAATACTCTACAAAAAATCATCATATAATTTGTGTAAAAGATAAATTTATCTAAAATGTAGTGTGAATTTAAACAAAAAAATAGTAAGGTTTTAACAAGTTAGTTAAAAATTACAAAACCAGTTGCAATTTGCTCCGTTTTTTGATATTATTTAATTAGTGAAGCGGACTGCCCTTTGTGCAATTTGCTCCATCGAAAAAATATTTTTTTTGAAAGAGGGAAATTCCAATGAAAAAGATTCTCGCCATTTTATTGGC
>NZ_JAHLQB010000061.1 GCF_018918205.1 Lachnoclostridium sp. MSJ-17
ATCGCGCTGATAAAGCTTGTCAATCTCGTGATCGGATTCGTCCGCCGTCACACGCTGACAGCGGTTCATTCCGTTATCAATAAGGTCACCGGAGCGTTGTTGTTTATGCTTCCCTTTACAATTCCGATCATCAACATACGATACACCGCTCCGATTGTCTGCGTTGTCGCAACAGTTGCAGCGATTTTGGAGAGTCGGGCAGTAATAATAGATGTTCAAAACAAAATTCATGACCGGATGAAATGATTATGAATATTTATAAACATTTCCGACATTAGAAAGTGAAAGATTTATTGTAAGCCAGTTGGGAGAAGTGAGATGTATATTGTCAAAGCAGAAGCAAATCAGGTAGAAAAAATCGTGGAGATGTCTGTCAGAGCTTTTGAAACAGATGTAAATGTCGGCGGAGCAAAAGGTGAGTATCCGCCTGAATTTGATTCGGTAGAATGGCATAAACAAATGGCTCGGGAGGGACAATTGTATCAGGCAATGATAGAAAAAGATTTGGTCGGAGCAGCCATTATATTCTATGATGAAACAAAAAACAGCGTATACATCGGCAGAATGTTTATTGACAGCGTCTATCATAGAAAAGGTTACGGAATTCGTCTGATGGAATGCATAGAAAAGAGTTTCCCATGTGCTGCTGAGTTTGATCTGGATACCCCATGTTGGAATGAGCGAACTAATGCTTTTTACAAAAAATTAGGCTATCGTATCATAAAGGTTGAGGATGGATTCGTCTTTTACCAAAAAAAAAGCGAATCCATTATCATTCAGGATTTCACATAATAGTTAAATTCTGATTTTTTTCGGAGGCATTTGCTATGGGAAAAAATTTATCTGAAATGACATTGGAAGAGTTATGGGAATTGTTTCCCATCTTTCTTGTGGCGCACAATGATCGGTGGAAAGATAACTTCAATGAGATCAAGAAAACGCTGACCGGACTTTTAGCCGATCAGCCTGTTGTCCGGATCAGTCATATCGGAAGCACCGCCATTCAGGGAATATGGGCAAAAAATATCGTTGATGTGATGATTGAAATACCCGATAGCAGTGACATGAAATATACGGCGCAGATATTGGAACAGAACGGCTTTAGCATCATGTCTTCCGAGGCAAACCGTATCTCGCTCAATAAGGGATATACCGAAAACGGATTAGCAGACAAGGTATATCATATCCATCTGCGATATGCCGGGGACAATGATGAACTGTACTTCCGTGATTATTTGAACGAGCATCCCGATGTGGCAAATGAATATGAAGCGTTGAAGCTCCGGCTTTGGAAACAATATGAACATAACAGAGATGCTTATACGGAATCAAAAACAGACTTCATCTCCAAATGGACAGCAGAAGCACGAAAGGAATATGGAGACCGCTACAGCAAGATTTTCCGTAGCACATAAGAGGGCTGTTCACTACAATGAATTTACGGCGATGGTGGAGCTGGCATTTGAATTCGGAGCTGGGAAAGCTTAAGCGAAAAAGGCATTGGTTATTAACGGATGCCGAGCAATTTATATCGTGATCCGATTTGTGAGAATTATCAAGTCAACGGATTAATCCGTGTAATCATCATCCTTCAGTAGCGCACATCAGTTATGGGATTGCTGCCATTCGGCAAGAGTTCACGGTCATGCCATCGTTTTGTGGTGCAAAGTTGTAATAATGCAAATACGCACTTGACAAAAGAACCGATAAACTATAATATTATAATAGCGAATCAAGGAATAGGAAAGACGGAGTTATTTGTCTGCGAGGATTATACTCGCAACTGACAATTGCCGAAGGGCAGGTAACAAACATGGGTTCACTACCCCACAGCGGTTTTGAGAAAATTCATCTTTTTTGCCTATCCTTGACAAACAAGTATTGGATGAACACTTACTTTTTCGGTGGCGGTTTCGCCGTTAGATGTGTTATCTGATACACAAAACAGAACGCCGTTTCAGTGTAAAAGCTGGAACGGCGTTTTTCTGTTTTAAATTTAATTCAATATAAATAATTTTTTGCATTTAAGGATTATTTAATAATTTCTCCGCTATACTCAAGCTGTAAGGTTCACAAAAGCGGTTTTTGTGCTACAATAAAAGACAGAAAAGGAGAAGGCGTATGTTT
>NZ_JAHLQB010000101.1 GCF_018918205.1 Lachnoclostridium sp. MSJ-17
CGAAGCCCGCGTTTGTGGGCTGGGTATATACGGGAGGCTGCTGTCTTTGAGTATGTCTCGGCTGGGTCTGGGAGTTGTAGCTGTCGCCGTAGTTTGTATTCTTGGGTTCTCTGAGCTGAGCGCCGCAGCTGCCGCAGAAATCGGGATTCGTTACGGGCGCTCCGCAGTTAGGACAATTCATATATTTTCCTCCTTACTTGCCGATTACTTCCTTGCCGCCCATGTAAGGTCTGAGAGCCTCGGGAATGCGGATCGAGCCGTCCTCGTTGAGGTTGTTCTCGAGGAATGCGATAAGCATTCTCGGAGGTGCGACAACGGTGTTATTGAGTGTGTGTGCAAAGTACTTTCCGCCCTTGCCGCTGACGCGGATTTTCAGGCGGCGTGCCTGAGCGTCGCCGAGATTTGAACAGGAGCCTACCTCGAAGTACTTCTTCTGGCGCGGTGACCACGCCTCAACATCGAGCGAACGAACCTTGAGGTCGGCGAGGTCGCCCGAGCAGCACTCGAGTGTACGAACGGGGATATCCATTGAACGGAAGAGGTCGACTGTGTTCTGCCAGAGCTTGTCGAACCACATCTTGCTATCCTCGGGCTTGCAGACGACGATCATCTCCTGCTTCTCGAACTGGTGGATTCTGTAAACTCCTCTCTCCTCAATGCCGTGAGCGCCTTTTTCCTTGCGGAAGCAGGGTGAGTAGCTGGTGAGTGTCTGAGGAAGGGTTTCCTCGGGATTGATCGTGTCGATGAACTTGCCGATCATCGAGTGCTCGGAGGTACCGATCAGATAGAGATCCTCGCCCTCGATCTTGTACATCATCGAATCCATCTCGGCAAAGCTCATAACGCCTGTTACAACGTTGGAACGGATCATGAACGGCGGTACGCAGTAGGTAAAGCCGCGGTCAATCATGAAGTCGCGCGCGTAGGAAATAACCGCGCTGTGAAGTCTGGCGATGTCGCCCATGAGATAATAGAAGCCGTTGCCCGCAACCTTGCGCGCGGAGTCGAGGTCAATACCGTTGAGTTTCTCCATAATGTCGGTGTGGTAGGGTACCTCGAATTCGGGTACAAAAGGCTCGCCGAAGCGCTCGATCTCAACGTTCTCGCTGTCGTCCTTGCCGATGGGTACGGACGGGTCGATGATCTGAGGAATGCGCATCATGATCTCTGTTACCTTCGCGCTGAGCTCGGCTTCCTTCTGCTCAAGCTCCGCAAGAAGCTGCGCCTGCTTTGTGACCTCTTCCTTGATAGCCATGGCTTCTTCCTTCTTGCCCTGACCCATCAGCATACCGATCTGCTTTGAGATTTTGTTGCGGTTTGCTCTGAGGTCGTCAGCCTGCTGCTTTACGGCGCGGCTCTCAGCGTCGAGCGCGATAACCTCGTCTACCAGACCGAGCTTGCTGTCCTGAAATTTCTTTTTGATATTTTCCTTGACCGCGTCGGGATTTTCTCTTAAAAATTTAATATCAATCATTGTTGTTCTCCTTGCTTAATAAATTTGATAACTCCTGTAACTCCTCGTCGGAATAGAATTCAATCTGTAAGACTCCGCCCTCTTTTTTCTTGTTCTTGCTGACGGTGATCTTTCTGCCGAGGCTTTCGTTGAGCGCCAGCTCCACCATCTTGTAGAACGACGGCTGTCTTTCGGGCTTCTCTTCGGTCTTGACCTTTACGGGCTTTTTGCAAAGCGCCTCGGTCTGACGGACGGAGAGGTCTTTCTTAATAATTTCCTCCGCGACCGCCTTCATCTGCTCCTCGTTTTCAAGCGTGAGCAGCGCGCGCGCGTGACCTGCCGAAATCTGCTCCTCTCTGAGCATTTCGCGGATACTTTCGGGCAGCTTCAGAAGTCTGAGCGCGTTCGCGATCGCGGGACGGGACTTGCCCATCGACTGCGCGACCTCTTCCTGAGTGAAGTTGTGCTCCTTCATCAGCACGTTATAGCCCTCGGCTTCCTCGAGCGGTGTCAAGTCCTCACGCTGCAGGTTTTCTATCAGAGCCAGCTCCATTGTTTCGGACTCGGTCAGCTCTCGGATAACGAC
>NZ_JAHLQB010000120.1 GCF_018918205.1 Lachnoclostridium sp. MSJ-17
ACATTAAGAGGCGCGGCAGGCGGCGCTGTATTACTCGCCGAGCTCCTCTGCGCCGAAGGTTATATGGATTGATTCGGAGGAAATTTTATGTCAGACCACATTTTTACAGGATCGGGCGTAGCTTTGATTACCCCGATTACTTCAGACGGCAAGGTTAATTACCCTGTCCTTGAGCAGCTGCTTGAGTTCCACGTCGCCAACGGTACCGATGCGATAATTGCATGCGGTACAACGGGGGAGGCTGCGACTCTTTCCGAGAAGGAGCACTGCGAGGTACTGTCGTTTGTGTCTGAGAAGATCAACGGAAGAATTCCCGTTATCGCAGGCACAGGCAGCAATGATACCTCAACTGCTGTTATGCTCTCGCGTGAGGCGCAAAAGACAGGTGCCGACGCGATTCTCAGCGTAACACCCTATTACAACAAGACCTCACAGGCAGGTCTGGTAAAGCACTTTAACGTGATTGCCGATTCTGTAGATATTCCTGTGATTCTTTACAACGTACCCTCGCGTACAGGCTGCAATATCCAGCCCAAGACCTGTCTTGAGCTCAGCCGTCACGATAATATCCGCGCTATCAAGGAAGCGAGCGGCAATATCTCTCAGGTAGCGCTGATCCGCTCTCTCTGCGGAGACAACCTCGATATCTATTCGGGCAACGACGACCAGACCGTACCCTTCATGTCACTCGGTGCTCTCGGCGTTATCTCGGTTTTCGCCAATATCTGCCCGACAGAAATGCATCAGATTTGCCAGCTCTGCCTCGAGAATAATTTCGCCGAGGCTCAGAAGCTGCACTTCCACTATCTCGAGCTCATGAACATTATGTTCAGCGACGTCAATCCCATTCCGATCAAGACCGCTATGAACCTTTACGGTTTTGATGCGGGCGAGTGCAAGCTGCCCCTCGTACCCATGAGCGTAGCAGGTTATCACGACCTCAAGGATTGTCTTGCAAAGTACGATTTGCTCGATAAGGTATAAACTATAGAGATCAAAAAGGGCGGGCTTTGTCCGCCCTCTTTTCTAATCAATTCAAGGGGGAATTTCAAAATGACTAATATAGCCATAGTCGGCTGCAACGGAAAGATGGGTTATTTCGTAGCTTCTGCCGTAAAGGAAAATCCCGAGGCTCAGACGCTTTTCGGCATCGACGCCTTCGGTGAGAATAAGCACGATTTTGCCGTATACAAGAGCTTTGACGAGGTTCAGGAAAAGCCCGACGTGATCATTGATTTCTCTAATCCCGCCGCTCTCGACGGAATGCTCGCCTTTGCCGAGAAGCACAGCGTACCCTGCGTAATCTGCACCACGGGTTACTCGACCGAGCAGGTTGAGAAAATCAAGGCAGCAGGTGAGAAGATAGCGATTTTTTACTCCGGCAACATGTCCCTCGGAATAAACCTGCTGATCGAGCTGTCCAAGCAGGCGGCAAAGGTGCTCGGCGGCAGCTTTGATATCGAGATTCTTGAGAAGCACCACAATCTCAAGCTTGACGCTCCCAGCGGAACTGCTCTGATGATTGCCGACGGTATCTCCGAGACGCTTCCGCAGGAGCCGCAGTACATATATGACCGCCACACGATGCGCAGGAAGCGCACCAAGAACGAAATCGGTATCCATTCTGTACGCGGCGGCACAATCGTCGGCGAGCACGAGGTGATTTTCGCGGGACACGATGAGGTAGTTACGATCACCCATCAGGCGCAGTCCAAGGAAGTATTCGCTGTAGGTGCGGTAAACGCCGCTGTATTCCTCGCAAAGCAGGGTGCGGGTATGTATTCAATGTCCGACCTGTTAGCGGATAAGTTTTAATTAAATAAAAAATTAGCCGGCTCGGAACAACAGTGTTCTGAGTCGGTTTCTATATAAAGAAAAAGAGACGGCTGAAAAACCGTCTCTAATGGTCGAGGTGACAAGATTCGAACTTGCGACCCCATCGTCCCGAACGATGTGCGCTACCAAACTGCGCTACACCTCGAAAAAAACAGCCTCGAGAAACTCGAGG
>NZ_JAHLQB010000109.1 GCF_018918205.1 Lachnoclostridium sp. MSJ-17
ATGAACGGCTCTCTTCCGAGAACCTTATGCGCGGCGTTAACTCCTGCGACAAAGCCCTGAGCCGCCGCTTCCTCATAGCCCGAGCTGCCGTTGAATTGTCCCGCGCCGAAGAGGTTCGGGAAGTCCTTGAACTCAAGCGTCGGGTTCATCGCGGTCGGGTCAACGCAGTCGTATTCGATCGCGTATGCAGGCCGCATCATCACGCAATTCTCCAAGCCCTTTATCGTGTGATAAAACTTGAGCTGTACCTCCTCGGGAAGTGAGCTGCTCATGCCCTGCAGGTACATCTCCTCGGTGTTCTCGCCGCACGGCTCGATGAAAAGCTGATGGCGCGGCTTGTCCTTGAAGCGCATGATTTTGTCCTCAAAGCTCGGACAGTATCTCGGACCTACGCCTTCGATACGTCCGGCGTACAAGGGTGAGCGGTGGATATTTTCGAGAATAATTTTCTTTGTTTCGTCGTTTGTGTAGCTGATGTGGCAGTCGACCTTGTTCTCGCCGAGGCTTTCTGTTTCGTATGAAAAAGGCTCGGGCGGTTCGTCACCCTTCTGCACCTCAAGCTCAGAGAAGTCTATTGAACGTCTGAGCACTCTCGCAGGCGTACCTGTCTTGAATCTGCGGAGAGGTAAGCCGATGTCTTTAAGACTCTTGCCCAGCTTTGTCGCGGGGAAGGTTCCGTCGGGGCCGCTCTCGTAGCTGACCTCGCCGACGTAGATTCTTCCGCCGAGATATGTACCCGTTGCGACGACAACGGTTTTGCAGAAGTACACCGCGAGCATATGGGTGGTCAGCTCGTAGCCGCCGTCTACCTTTTTGATGTCCGTGATTTCCGCCTGACGCAGCTCGAGGTTTTCCTGCAGCTCGAGCTTGTGCTTCATCGTGTCGGCGTATTTTCTCCTGTCGATCTGAGCGCGGAGTGAGTGCACCGCAGGGCCTTTGCCGCGGTTGAGCATTCTCGACTGCAAGAAGCACTCGTCGGCGGTCTTGCCCATCTCTCCGCCGAGGGCGTCCAGCTCACGCACAAGATGACCCTTCGCGGTACCTCCGATCGAGGGGTTGCACGGACAGTTGCCGACCGCGTCCATATTGATTGTAAAGATAGCAGTGTGACAGCCGAGCCTTGCGGCGGCGAGGGCGGCTTCGATTCCCGCGTGACCCGCGCCGATTACGGCTACGTCGTAATAGCCTGCTGAGTATGTCATATAAATCATTCCTTAGTCGCGTCTATTTTCCGACGCAGAAGTTGTGGAATACGCGGTCGATGACCTCGTCGCTTGTTTTCTCGCCCGTCATTTCGAGCAGCTCTGAAATCGCGTCCTCGAGCGAAACGGTGACCGCGTCGAAGGTCATTCCCGTTTCAACCGCCGCCTTTGCTTCTCTCACGGAGTTCAGCGCGTTATAAACATTGCTTCTCTGTCTTTCGTTCGAGAGAATACCCTCGCTCGGGTTGAGGTTCTGAGTACCCGCGATTTTTTCAACCGCGTTTATAATATCCTCTCTGCCCTCTCCATTCGCGGCAGATACATATACTATATTGCTAATATCAGATTTTATTTTGTTTATATCTAATTTAGCTTGCAAATCGGTTTTATTGATTATCGCGACGGTCGGAACCTCGCGCGACATTTCAATCAGCTCCAAGTCGTCGCTGTCAAGCTCACGGCTGTTGTCAAAAACCGCGAGCAGCAGTCCGCACTGGCTGAGCTTTTTCCTAGCGCGGTCAACGCCGATTTTTTCAACCGCGTCGTCGGTATCTCTCAGACCCGCGGTATCGCTGAGTCTGAGAATAACGTCGCCGACAAGAACCGTATCCTCGACAACATCTCTCGTCGTGCCGGGAATATCCGTGACTATGCTTTTCTCCGTTCCGGAGAGCAGGTTCATCAGCGTGCTTTTACCGACGTTCGGTCTGCCGGCGATTACGGTGTCTATTCCCTGCTTGACCGCCTGACC
>NZ_JAHLQB010000103.1 GCF_018918205.1 Lachnoclostridium sp. MSJ-17
AGTATAGCACGGTTTTGGACGTTCGTCAAATATTGTCTGATTTGGAAAGCCCTCCGTTTCCATTGATTTTGCGGAAACGCGGCTGTGATAATTCATTTTTGCGGCAAATCTGTCCTAACAAGCCCTCGTTTTGCAATTAATGGCTGAAAAAACTGCATTTTATGCGCTTTATTTGTACGACTGCCGATATTGACAACCGCCGCCGGGCTGTGGTATCATGTATTTGTAAATATATATCAGAAGGAGTAATCACAATGGCAAGCATTGATTTAACAAAGTACGGCATCACAGGCGCCGCCGAGATTGTTCACAACCCCTCAATGGAACAGCTCTTCAAGGACGAGACCGACCCCGCTCTCGAGGGCTTTGACGTCGGCGTTGAGACCGAGCTGGGCGCTGTCAACGTTATGACAGGCGTTTACACAGGCCGTTCGCCTAAAGACAAGTTCATCGTTATGGACGAGGTCTCCAAGGACACCGTTTGGTGGACTACACCCGAATATCCCAACGACAACCACCCCGCTTCCGAAGAAACATGGGCTGCCTGCAAGAAGCTCGCCCTCGACGAGCTCAGCGGCAAGAAGCTCTATGTAGTAGACGCTTTCTGCGGCGCGAACAAGGATACACGCATGGCTGTCCGCTTCATCATGGAGGTCGCATGGCAGGCTCACTTCGTTGAGAACATGTTTATCAAGCCCACCGCTGAGGAGCTTGAGAACTTTGAGCCGAATTTCGTCGTTTACAACGCTTCAAAGGCTAAGGTCGAGAACTACAAGGAGCTCGGTCTGCACTCCGAGACCGCGGTTCTGTTCAACGTAAACAGCCGCGAGCAGGTTATCCTCAACACATGGTACGGCGGCGAGATGAAAAAGGGTATGTTCTCCATGATGAACTACTTCCTGCCGCTCAAGGGCATCGCTTCAATGCACTGCTCCGCAAATACCGACATGGAAGGCAAGAATACCGCTATCTTCTTCGGTCTCTCCGGCACCGGCAAGACCACACTTTCCACCGACCCCAAGCGTCTGCTTATCGGCGACGACGAGCACGGCTGGGACGACAACGGCGTATTCAACTTTGAGGGCGGCTGCTACGCGAAGGTCATCGGCCTTGACAAGGAGAGCGAGCCCGACATCTACAACGCTATCAAGAGAGACGCGCTTCTCGAGAACGTTACCGTCAAGGATGGCGGCGTGATTGATTTTGACGACAAGAGCGTTACCGAGAACACCCGTGTTTCATACCCGATTGAGCATATCGAGAAGATCGCGAAGAACGTAAACGGCATTTCAGCGGGTCCCGCTGCCGAGAACGTTATCTTCCTTTCCGCTGACGCGTTCGGCGTGCTTCCTCCCGTATCAATTCTCACTCCCGAGCAGACCCAGTACTACTTCCTCTCAGGCTTCACCGCTAAGCTCGCAGGTACAGAGCGCGGCATCACCGAGCCTACTCCCACCTTCTCTGCCTGCTTCGGTCAGGCATTCCTTGAGCTGCACCCCACAAAGTATGCTGAGGAGCTCGTCAAGAGAATGGAAAAGAGCGGCGCTAAGGCGTACCTCGTAAACACCGGCTGGAACGGCACCGGCAAGAGAATCACCATCAAGGATACACGCGGCATCATCGACGCTATCCTCGGCGGCGACATCAAGAACGCTCCCACCAAGACTATCCCCTACTTCGGCTTTGAGGTTCCCACCGAGCTTCCCGGAGTTGACACAGGAATCCTCGACCCCAGAGATACCTATGCTAATCCCGCTGAGTGGGACGAGAAGGCTAAGGATCTCGCCGCGAGATTCATCAAGAACTTCGACAAGTACACCACCAACAAAGCAGGCAAGGCTCTCGTTGAGGCAGGCCCCAAGCTTTGATCGTTCTTTGCCGGAGTTGACAAGTAAATCGCTCTATGACAGAGGTTTGGC
>NZ_JAHLQB010000016.1 GCF_018918205.1 Lachnoclostridium sp. MSJ-17
AGAAGGCAATCGGAATCCTCGGCGGAAGAATTAAGAATATCCATACCTTCGAGCTTCCGCTCGAGGGCGGCGGCAGAACCCTTGTTGAGATAGAGAAGGTCAGCCCGACGCCGGAAAAATATCCGCGGCAGAACGGTAAGATAAAATCCAAGCCGCTCTGACAATCTCCGACAAAAGAATATATAATAATCGCTCACAATGCGACATAAACCGCACACCCGATATGGTATTATAATAGCACAGGGACAACCCCTGATGCTGACTGAGGGTGATGCGGTTGAATTTTTTGGTGAAGAGCGAAAACATAATCTCTGAAATCCCCATCATCAAAATCCGCCCCAACAAGGCGCAGCCGCGAAAGCAGTTCAACGAGGACGAGCTTTCAGCCCTGTCGCGCTCCATCGCGGAGAACGGCATTTTGCAGCCGCTGACCGTCCGCAAGGTAAGCAACACCGAATACGAGCTTATCGCGGGCGAGCGCAGACTTCGCGCCGCAGTGACGGCAGGCCTGCGGAAGGTGCCGTGTATCGTTGTTCGCTGCTCTGAAAAAGAGTCTGCCATATATGCTCTCCTTGAAAATCTCCAGCGGGCTGACCTCGGCATGTTTGAGGAAGCCCGCGGAATTTCAAGGCTGATACGTCGCTACGGACTGACGCAGGAGCAGGCGGCTCAAAGGCTCGGCAAGAGCCAGTCGGGAGTCGCGAACAAGCTGCGGCTGCTGCGGCTGACAGAGGACGAGCAGGAGTGGATCGAAAAGGCGGGACTGAGTGAACGTCACGCCAGAGCGCTCCTGAGGATAGAGAACGAGGCGACCCGCCGTGAGGCACTCTCGCGGATAGTCGCGGACAACCTCAACGTTAAACAGACCGAACACCTCGTCGGCATCTTACTCCATTCCACCCCTAAGCCCGAGAAGGCGAAGGGTAACAGCAAGGCGGTGATAAAGGACGTAAGGATTTTCCTTAACACCATTAATAAGGCGATAGATACGATGCGCCTATCGGGAATTGACGCACAGTCAAACAAAACAGACACAAATGATTTTATCGAATACACAATACGAATCCCGAAGGCAAAGACATATCCGCCCGACAAATTTGTTTCATAACACGCAGGTGCGGAAGTTTTGATGTACATATAAACCCCAAATTACCCATAACATACCCTTTTCTCTGAAATTTTTCAACCTGCGTGTTTGATTTTACTTTCCACCATGGGTGCGAAAGCATCCGTTCCACTCATACCCATTTCCTTATCTAACCCCTTGCGAGCAGGCGTACCTTAGCGGTACGTCTGTTTGCGTTTTAAAACATGTTTCACGTGAAACATTATTAAATAAATTTAAAAATACACTTCAAAAACAATGGCAGTTGTGATATAATTAAAACCGTGATTTGAAAAACAAAAGAAGGAAGGGTATAGAACCTTTGGCTAAGATAATAGCAATCTCAAACCAGAAGGGCGGCGTAGGCAAGACGACCACCGCGGTCAATCTCGCGGCATGTCTCGGCGCTCTCGGAAAAAAGGTACTGCTCGTCGACGCTGACCCTCAGGGCAACGCGACCAGCGGCGTGGCGATCGACAAAAGCAAGGTGAAGCTCTCGACCTACGACATTCTTGTGGAAGGGGCAAAGGCGGAGGAATGCGTACTGACAACGCCGTATCAGAATCTACATCTGCTGCCCTCGTCGATAAATCTCGCGGCGGCGGAGCTTGAAATCGTCGAGAAGCCGAGGAGAGAATCGCTGCTCAAGAACGCCATTCTCCCGATAAAGCAGTATTACGACTACATAATCATCGACTGTCCGCCGTCGCTCGGACTTATCACGGCGAATGCGCTCACAGCGGCGGACACGTTTATCGTACCGATCCAGTGCGAGTACTACGCGCTCGAGGGCTTGTCAC
>NZ_JAHLQB010000081.1 GCF_018918205.1 Lachnoclostridium sp. MSJ-17
GTTGTCAATATAATAATAAACGCCCTCGCTGTCGTCATAAACGAATTCGCCGTGACGTCTGCCGACGATCGCCGACTGCACAACGATATCGCACTGCGGCCCGTTATATATCCTGCCGAAGCTCATGTCGCCCCTGAGCGGAACAACGCTCGGCTTGCAGCGACAGTCCACGACAAGCAGGGTCGCCGGAAGAACGGGCGCGGGACGGTAAAACATGGTTTTCTGATTATCCATAAAAGTACCCCTATGATAACATTTTTATACTCTTATATTTTACACTGTGCAAAAAGCCATGTCAAGCCTTTTATGAAAATGGATTTGTGTTTGTTTTCAACAAATAATTATTTAACGCGGATATTTTAAAACCATAAAAGGCGGTTTCAGGCATTTCCTTTCCATATATAAAAAATATCTTGCTTTTCCGAGAAAACTATGGTATAATACACTAGATGCAAGTTGCCAATGCGTTCAAATAAAAGGGCGGCAGGCCCTGTGCGATCAGGACCTGCGAACCATGTCAGGCGGGGAACCGAGCAGCATTAAGCAGTTTTCCCGATGCGATGCAGTAAGTCTGCCGTCTTTTTATTTGAATGAAAGCGGCTTGCATTACTTGCATATTAATGCAAAATTATCTGCCCAAGTCGGAGGTGAGAGCCTTGTATCAGGTGCTGTACCGCAAATGGCGACCCAAGACTTTTGATGACGTTTCGGGTCAGGAGCACATCACGACCACGCTGAAAAATGAGATAATCGAAAACAGGCTCAACCACGCCTATCTGTTCACGGGCTCGCGCGGCACGGGCAAAACCACCTGCGCCAAGATTCTGGCAAAGGCGGTAAACTGCCTCGAACCCAAAAACGGCAGTCCGTGCGGCGAATGTGAGATCTGCAAGGGCATCGAGAACGGCAGCATCCTCGATATAGTTGAGATGGACGCGGCGTCCAACCGCAAGATCGAGAATATCCGCGACATCATCGACGAGGTGCAGTACAAGCCGAACAAGGCGCGCTACCGCGTTTACATCGTAGACGAGGTG
>NZ_JAHLQB010000124.1 GCF_018918205.1 Lachnoclostridium sp. MSJ-17
TGGTAAATGCAATAATCGCGAGTCCGAAGTTCTGAAATACATAGAATGCAGCCCACAGCGCATCGCCGAGGAAGTTACCGAGAAAACCGAAAATTTGCATATAAAACCTCGCTTAATTTCATTTTTCAGGGACAGGGTCGTACCCGCCCTTGGAAAAAGGATTGCAGCGCAGAATACGCCACAAGGTCAGAGCACCGCCCTTTAGCGCTCCGAAGCGTTCAATAGCCTCAAGTCCGTACTGCGAACAGGTGGGATAATACTTGCAGTGGGCACGGGTATAAGGAGATATTGCGGACTTGTAGAATTTTATCAATGCGATCAAAACTTTTTTCATGTCGAACCCCGGTCATTCAATAATCCTGCCTGTTTCAGGTGGTATCTCATAGCCTTCTCAACATCCTGCGTCTTGACGTGCGGAGTTTTTGCCCTCGCAACAAAGACAATCTCGTACCCGCTTTTGATTTCGGGATAAAGACTGTCGTAAGACGCTCTGATAACTCTTCTCGCCCTTGAACGCCTGACAGCGTTGCCAACCTTTTTTCCTGTGGTGATTCCGTAGCGCGGCGGCTGCCGTCTGTCCCTCATCCTGAGCACGTACGTCACAAGCACGGGACTGACATAAGACTTTCCTTTTCTGTACAGTCTGGAAAACGTGCTGTTTTCCTTAATAGTCGCATATCTTGGCATTATAAGCCTCCAACCGTCTCCGCAACAAAAGAAAGACCACATTTAAAAGTGGCCTTTTCTTTAGTAAGACAACCTTTTTCTGCCTTTAGCTCTTCTTCTAGCCAATACTTTTCTGCCGTTGGATGTGGACATTCTCTTTCTGAAGCCATGCTCCTTCTTTCTGTGAAGCTTCTTAGGCTGGTATGTTCTCAGCATACTTAAAACCCTCCCTTCAAAATATAACCTTGCAATATAGCATTATACCTTATTTTCCGCGGTTCGTCAAGTAATTTATTTCGCATACCGAAAAATTATTTTTCTTTTATTGCACTTTTATAACGAAGCTTCCTGCCGCTCACCCGGTTTATTAATTTCACCCTGAGCTTTCAACATACTTTTGCACACCGCTTTTGCGATGTTTTACGTCAAAAACCGCGTTTTCCACATTCTTCCATACTCACAGGTTAATAATTTAACAAGTTGGTAGTGGTTAGTGGGTAGTTGGTAGTTGGCAGTTGAATATAAATCGGGTGCGGGCAGCGCCCGCCATTAACTACCAACTAATAACTACTAACTACCAACTATATATAATAGTATACGGAACTTGAAAACCGCTCTGCTTAAAATACTTGCAATTTCCGAACAGAAGTTGTATAATAAAATAGAATGATTATTAATGTGGGGAAATTTGCGAAATGAGTAGAACAGAGAGAATTTTCCGACGTTTTTGTGCCCGAACAGCTTTTCGGACACAGAGTAATTTTTCGCTTGCAGAGCCGATAAACACCGTTTTTTCGGCATACCGGCAGTCGGATTCTCCCCTATAGGAAAGGAAAGACAAAAGCTTATGAATTCATTTAACGACGCGTGGGAGCTTATCTGCTCCTACTGTCAGAACAAAATCACCGAGGTTGCCTACAACACATGGATCAGCCGCATCAAGCCGCTGAATCTCGATTTTGACAGCAACACGGCGTATCTGATAGTTCCAAACGA
>NZ_JAHLQB010000005.1 GCF_018918205.1 Lachnoclostridium sp. MSJ-17
AGATATCAATTCGGTAAGATATTTTATATTGTTTGGGTAATTCAAAAAAGGAGAGCCGATGTTGCTCTCCTTTTTTATATTTTATGAAACTCTGTCGAGGTTATACCGCCAAGCCGTATGTATACACAACACGCCCGATTTGCTCCCTTGAAGCCGACGAACTCCGCATAAAATCTGTTTGTCGTACATGCCACATGACGTTTACCATCTGACCGCCGACGGAACCTGCTTCTCTTGAAGAGAGGTCGCCGTTGTAGCCCTGCTTGAGGTTTACGCCGACTTCGTTGGCGCACTCCATCTTAAAGCGGTTCATGGCTTCCTTTGCCTCGGGAACGTTGATCTGATTATTATTGTTTGACATGGTTTTTTCTCCTTATTTCTATCTATCTCAAGCGGCGGATTGCCTTCGCAATTTGTCGCCGCATTAGTAGTGTTAGGAGAAATTCATTTTTTATGATTTGTAAATATTGTCAGTTATTATACGGTGACAAAACGAAGGTGCTGTTCGGGATAATCCGTGCTGCCGCGTGAAAACTCCCCTGCCTGTGCATCGCTCAGGTTCAGGGGAGCTTGTTGTATTATTTGTTATTGTCCGATTCGATAAACCGTAGAATATCGTTATACACGCGCAGCTTCTCTTTTTCGTGAAGGATATCGTGGCGCATGCCCTTGTACAGCCGGCAGCGCACGTCGGTGTATCCGATGTTTTTCATCAGCCGCATCGCTTCCACGAATTTTCGGCGGGACAAGGTGCATGGGTCGTCCTCAACGGAGAAAAACCTCACGGGCATATCGGGATTTTGAGGGGTGTAACCGCCCGTATACGCGAGCATCGCCATTCTGAGCATCTCCTCATAGCCGTTCAGGGTGAAGTTGAAGCGGCACAGCGGGTCGTTGTTATGCTCGATGACGGCTTCACGTTCGGAGTTTGTCTGGGCGTTTCTCAACCCCTCGTATCTGTACTTTCTCTCATAGGAAACGCCCATGATGAGCTTTTTGGCGAGCGTAGAGCGTGAACGTTTGCCTTCGATCGCCTTTAACAGCTTCAAGACGCGCAGACCTTTTTTGATATTGTCGGAGCGCGACGGAGAACCTGTGAACCTGTGAACCTGTGAACCTGTCAGGCAGAGCTTGCTGATATCCGCGTCATATTTTCTGATGTAGCAGCGCGCCGCAAGCGCGCCCCTGCTGTGACCCAGCAGGGTGACCGGAAAGTCGCTTCTGCCGCAATGTTGAGCCGCGTAATTTTTGATGTCCAGCGTGATCTCGTGCAGATCCTCCACCAGCGCGGCGGTGCCGCCCTGATAAAAATAACCTCTGTCCTATGGGTCGATAATACTTTCGCCGTGTCCGCGGTGGTCGTTGATGATCGTCAAAAAGCCGTTGGATGCGAGAAAACGCATAAAAGCGATATAACGCCCTTTGTGCTCATTTTTGCCGTGTACCAGCTGAACGATACCCCTGATATCCTTATAGTTTTCCCACGCGTCCAGTTGATTAGTGATCTCGCCGAGCGTCCGATCCTCATCGGACAAGTCCGCGTTTGCGGGCTTTTTGGTGTTCCTGTCAAAATAATTCTGCGCGGCTGTGCCGTAGTTCAGCATTGATTTTACCAGCGGAGCAACCTTTGTGAATTTCCAATTGCCTTCCGTGTGCGAGAGC
>NZ_JAHLQB010000093.1 GCF_018918205.1 Lachnoclostridium sp. MSJ-17
TCCGTTAAAATGTGGTATATTTATTATTATATAGGTCAGTCAACGATTAACAATCGTAAGCATTCCCTTCATCTTACGGAAAGGAGAGACTATGGCTAAGGATATATTGGACGCTATACGCGCCGCCGAGGAAGAATGCGGCGAGCGTGAGGCACAGGCAAAAGCGGACGCTCAGGAGCGTGCCGCGCAGGCAAAAAAGGACGCTGCAGCGCTGATTGAGAAGCGCGAACAGGCTGCCCGCGAAAGATGCGAAAACGCTCTTGCCCAGGCTAGGGCGGACGCCGAAAAGGAGCTTGAAAAAGCCCGCGATTCGGCAGGCTCGCAGTGTGCGGAGATATCTGCCGCAGCCGCGAAGAACCGCGGCAGAGTCGTCCGCGACGCGGCGGAAGCGATTCTGCGTTAACATTACAAAACTAAACTATCATCAAAAGTGTGGTGAAGCTATTTGGCAAAGGTAAAAATGAAAACCGTCAGGATCGTCGCCCTGCGTCAGGACAGAAAGCGGCTGCTCGAGCACTTGCAGGACAGCGCTCTCGTCCAGATAAGAAAGGTCGAAAAATCCCGCGACGGTTTTGAGCGCGTCGATATGAGCCGGCCGATGCAGGTCTTTGAGCGCAACGTCACCCTCACCGAGCAGGCGCTGAAGATACTCGACAGCGTTTCCCCCGAGAAGGGCGGAATGCTCTCGTCGCTCAAGGGACGGCGCGAGGTCGACCCCGACGAGATCGGAGTGATCGCCTCAAAGTCCGGCGAGGTCATCTCTGTCTGCAAGCGGCTAAGTGAGCTCGACAAAAAACGCAGCGACAACTCCGCCGAGAGAACGAGGATCGCGACTCAGCTCGTGCAGCTCGAGGCTTGGCAAAAGCTCGATATCCCGCTCAACACAACAGAAACCAGATCCACCGCCGTCTTTGTCGGCGCCTTCCCGGAGCAGTACACCGAAACATCTCTCAAGGAAGCGATAGCGGCGGAAAACCCGAAGCTCGAATTCGTAACGGAGATCGAGCACACCGAGGAAGCGATGACCTGCGCCGTCATCTTCGTCCCCATAAGTCAGAAGATAATGGCTGAGGACGCGCTGAGAGCTCTCGGATTCGCAAGACCTATGGGCGCCACGAGCAAGATCCCGAAGGTCAAGGCGGAAAGGCTCCGCGAAAAGAGCGAACGCCTCAGGCTCGAAAACGAAATGGCGGAGGACGAGATAAAGTCCTTGGTCCCCAGGCGCGAGGATATCAAAACCACGCAGGACTACTTCCGCATCAGGGCGGACAAGTACAGCGTGATCAACAGTATAGACCACTCAAAGCACGTCTTTATCATCGAGGGCTATGTCCCCGAGGACGACTGCGAGAAGCTCAGAGAGCTGTGCGAGAGAGTAGCGACGTGTACCGTGGACTTTGAGGACGCCGGCGACGACGCTCCCGTAAAGCTCAAAAACAACAAATTCGCCGAGCCCGCCCAGGGCATTCTGACGATGTACTCACCGCCCGGCAAGGGCGACCTCGACCCGACGCCGCTGCTCGCGTTCTTCTTCTACTTCTTCTTCGGAATGATGTTCTCAGACGCGGGCTACGGACTGCTGATGGTTATAGTTATCGGCATCGCCCTCAAGGTGTTCAAGCCCGACAAGAAGATGCGCAACAACCTCAAGCT
>NZ_JAHLQB010000074.1 GCF_018918205.1 Lachnoclostridium sp. MSJ-17
TGCTTTCGGGGAGGTGGAAATTCGTGATCAAGCCGTCGAGAACCTTGAATTCGTATCCGGGATAGATGAAAATATCCGTAAAGCCCTCGCATGCCTTGATTTCTCCGAACTGAGTCGCCACGCTCTCAAGGGTGCGGCATGAGGTTGTGCCGACGGCGATAACTCTGCCGCCGTTTTCCTTTGTGCGGCGAATCAGCCCGGCTGTTTCCTCGGGAATTTCGTAGTGTTCGCTGTGCATTTTGTGATTTGTCACGTCGTCGACCTTGACGGGACGGAAGGTTCCGAGACCGACGTGCAGAGTGACGTACGCGATATTAACGCCCTTTGCGCGGATTCTGTCCATAAGCTCCTCGGTGAAATGCAGCCCGGCGGTCGGAGCGGCAGCGGAGCCTAATTCGTGGCTGTAAACCGTCTGATAGCGTTCCTTGTCCTTCAGCTCCTCGGTGATGTAGGGAGGGAGAGGCATCTGACCGATTTTATCGAGCGTAGCAAAGAAATTTTCGTCGCAGTCGAAGTCCACGATTCTGTTTCCGTCGTCCCTGACCCCGGCGACCTCGGCTCTGAGGATCCCGTCGCCAAAGCTGAACCTTGCGCCCTCGCGCGCCTTTTTGCCGGGCTTGCAGAGGGTTTCCCAGCGGTTGCCGCTGATCTGCTTCAACAAAAGGAACTCGACCCTTGCGCCGGTTTCTTCCTTAACGCCGTAAATCCTCGCCGGAAGCACGCGCGAATCGTTGGCAACAAGCAGATCGCCTTCGTTCAAGCGGTCGATGATATTGTAAAAATGCTCGTGAGAGATATCGCCGGTTTTTCTGTCGAGCACCAGCAGGCGAGAGCTGTCGCGCGGTTCAACAGGAGTCTGAGCGATAAGTTCCTTTGGCAGTTCATAGTAAAAATCACTTGTTTTCATAGTTATCTCCGAAAAAGTTAAAATATTGAAATACAATTACGCGGCAAAATAATTGACAATATGCGCGTAAAATGGTATATTATAGAGTGAGGTATATTTGGAGTAATCAGTACCTTGAGCGCGTCTCGGTACTGACGCCTCGGCAGTCGCCGTTTCTATAATAATATATATTTTCGAAATAGGCAACCGCTTTTTTAAATTTTGTATAAATTCGGAGGAATCACAGTGAAAAAGTACAAGGTAGGTATCATCGGAGCAACAGGAATGGTAGGACAGCGTTTTGCGCTTCTTCTTGAGAATCACCCTTGGTTTGAGGTAACCGTATTGGCTGCAAGCGCAAGAAGCGCCGGCAAGAAGTACGGCGACGTTGTAGAGGGCAGATGGCATATGGCCAAAGAGCTTCCCGAGAAGTATAAGGACATGATCATCACCGACGCCGAGAAGGTTGAGGAGGTAGCTGCTCAGGTTGACTTCTGCTTCTGTGCTGTCAACATGAAGAAGGACGAGATCAAGGCTCTTGAGGAGCGTTACGCAAAGGCTGAGTGCCCGATTGTATCAAACAATTCCGCACACCGCTTCACTCCCGACGTACCGATGGTAATTCCCGAGATCAACGCAGACCATATCAAGATCATCGAGGCACAGCGCAAGCGTCTCGGCACCAAGCGCGGCTTCGTTGCGGTCAAGTCCAACTGCTCGCTGCAGAGCTATGTTCCCGCGGTTAATCCCTTAAAGGAGCT
>NZ_JAHLQB010000065.1 GCF_018918205.1 Lachnoclostridium sp. MSJ-17
ATGGAGCGGATGACGGGGCTCGAACCCGCTACCTCCACCTTGGCAAGGTGGCGCTCTACCAGATGAGCTACATCCGCATATTTATGGTGCCTCCGGACGGAATCGAACCATCGACACGGGGATTTTCAGTCCCCTGCTCTACCAACTGAGCTACAGAGGCAAATTTGGCGACCCGGAACGGGCTCGAACCGTCGACCTCTAGCGTGACAGGCTAGCGTTCTAACCAACTGAACTACCGGGCCATTTTGGTGGGAGTTACAGGGCTCGAACCTGTGACCCTCTGCTTGTAAGGCAGATGCTCTCCCAGCTGAGCTAAACTCCCGACTCATGCCTTTGTCGCCTCAGCTTTCGCTTTATCTCTCAGCGACGTATATTATGATATCACAAAACCGCTGTAAAGTCAATACCTTTTTGTAAAAATTTCGGATTATCTTTTTTTCAGGTGAATGATTACCAGCTCGCGCGGATTGTTGATGCGCGGTATCGCCGCAGTATTCGAACAGCCCGCAGATACAACCATACGTCCGTCATAAATACCCTTGTCGTACTTCGGGAACAGCTTTCCGCCCGCACCCGCGACGCCCATGCTGAAAATGCGGATTTGTCCGCCGTGGTTGTGTCCTGACACAATCAAATCGATATCCGTGTCGTTTATTTTCAGCGTTTCGTAATAGTTCGGATTGTGACAGAGCAGCAGCCTGAGCTCGTCTTTTTGTGCGAAGCTGCTCAGCCACTCCTCGTCATATTCGTCCGAAAGGCCGCCGATCAGCATAAAGTTACTGTTGACCACAGCCTCGGCTTCCTCGTTGTCCAGGCAGTGAATCCCGTTGTTCCGGAAAAACTCCCTGTCCTCACACATAAGCTCTTCCTCGTGATTGCCCAGACTGAGAAACACGGGCGCGATGTCCGCCGCCTGACGCAGGAATGAATATGCGTTTTTGGTGTCGGGCTTACTTCGCTTAGGGCGCAGAAGCATGAAAAATAAGTTGACGTAGTAAATTATATTTACAATCAGCCAGCGGATCGGATTGAACCGCCTTTTTACCGTCGACTGATATCTCTCACGGTAACGCTCGAGCGTATCGCCCGCAACGACCGTTAAATCGGGGTTCTGAGCGCGCAGCAGATTCAGTATGTCAATGGCGCGGCGCTCGTGCAAATCCGTAACCAAAGCGATCTTTAGCGGCTTTCTGATACGCTCTGAAAACACCTCGTACTCTGTTACAACAGGCTTCGACATACGCGTTCCTCACCTCCGTATAATTTATTGCCTGATAATCTGAAATATTCTTATTTCCAGAAGCTGACTTCGCTTTCCTTCAGTCCGATATCCGTAGCGCGGAAATGCGGATTGAGGCGCTTTTTGCGCTGTGACTCGAAGTCGCGCAATGCCTTGACAGCGATTCCCGAGAGAGCTGCGCAGACGGGAATGTTGATCAGCGTCATTCCGCCCATGGTGATGTCCGCCATTGTCCACGCGAAGTTCATCGGAATGAGCGCGCCGACAAAGACGATAAGCACACAAAAGGCATAGAAAATTCTCATGAAAACCTTTGACGGCATTCTCTTTTTGTTAAGGTAAATCAGGGCGTTGTCGACATAGTAGAGGTTGCCGATAAGGGTTGTGAACGCGAACATTACCAT
>NZ_JAHLQB010000125.1 GCF_018918205.1 Lachnoclostridium sp. MSJ-17
CGACTGCGGTTCTACCTTCACCTCCGTCAAAAGAACATGGAAAGGTGTGGAGCGAATCGAGTATGTCTGCAACGGCTACCATCGCTACGGCAAGGAGAATTGCCCGCCTCACCGTATCCGAGAAACAGAACTCGACAAAATCATCTGCGGCGAAATCACGAATGTCAAGGAACAGGCGGCGCAGCTTTATGAAAACATCGACAACGAGGTTCGGAAATGGCTGAAGAAAAAGAGCACGGTCACGGGCAAAATCCGACAGCTCAACGCCGAGCTTGAACAGAAAAAGAGCGACCAAAAAGAGATTCTGCTGGAGCGCATCCGCGACAAGGAGCATGCTTCGGTCTACGATGAAATGCTCTCAACCTGCGAAAGCGACATCAAAAAAATCGAACAGGAGCTCTATGACATTCAGCACTACAGCGAAACCATCAAAAAGCGCAAGTCCGAAATGAAGCGAACCGTGGAGCTGATTGACGAAATCATCAAGGAAGGGGAGATCAGCGACGCCAATCTCAGACAGCTGATCGACAAAATCATCATCTATGAATCAAGCGACGGATTGCGGATACAGGTCAATCTCAGGGCGGATTTCACGGAACACATGATAATCTTTGATACCCTCGGTGATCAAAGCGCAGACCTCAAAGTAGAGGGAAAATGTAATTATCCGTTCGCTATGCGCAGAAGGATGAGAGTCAAAGAATAATGATTTAGCAGCAGGATAGCTGAAATGCTATCCGGCTGCACAAAAAATAAAAATATGAATTGGCAGACGCACGACGTTGGGCAGCCGAAAAAACGTCATTCCTAACAAAGTTTCCGAATGAATTTTGTAGGGAATAGCCAAGACGCGTAAGGCATACGTCGTGCGTCTGCCAAGAAAAATCGGGCTGATTTCAGTCTTTTTAGCTTATTTTTTTGTAGATATATAACAAAACAGCCCGATAAAATCGGGCTGTTTTTGGTGCGGATAACAGGACTTGAACCTGCATGAAATTGCTTTCACATGGACCTGAAGGTCACACCACGTCGGTGAAACCCTGTTTTCCCCATTCCTATGCGGTTTGTTTGGTGTAGTATAGCATAGAGGAAAAGGTTAGTCAAGCGGTATCTTAAATATCTCAAATACTCCTTGAACCTGCCCTGCGTGGTGAGGCAGTTGCCACTGAGATAGGCCTCTTTGTTTGCCAATCGGTCGCATCGCTTTTTCCGGAAGCAAATTGTCTGATAATCTCTTGACGGATTTTGTTGTTTTGTTATAGAATATAATTAAGGGCACCTCTAAAAATATCCAGCCGCCCATAGGCACAAATCTTTCACAGCATATTCTTGCCAAAACTCCTTGTTATACGTCAGTATGACTTCGTCGTTTTGACAATAATCTACTATAAAATATCTGCACCTCTGCACAACTCTATATTTTTAGAGGTGCCCTTAACATATCTATCCGAAGGGAGGTTGCGCAATGACAGAATACATTATTTTAATGCCTCTTTTGATTTTGGTATTCGGCTTAACGCCTATCGTGGCGCGGGATTCTTATCTCAATAAAAACCAGAAGAATATCATGCTGTGGATTATCGGGCTGATCGGTGTGCTGATCGCGCAGAATGTCGCCGACTATTTGTTGCAGA
>NZ_JAHLQB010000008.1 GCF_018918205.1 Lachnoclostridium sp. MSJ-17
GACGGTCTTATCAAGGTCATCTGGCGCGCGCTCGACGTTTACTCGATCGACGGCACCCGCAAGTCGCAGAAGCTCGCTGATCTCGCGATTGAGATCAAGAACGAGAATACCCAGCTCTTTGCGATCGACAGTGTTGACGAGACGATCCAGGAGGGCTACGACACGATCATGGCGCACAAGGACGAGATCCTCAGGATATTCGGCCCCGGCGCGGAATAGGGATCGGTTGGCAATAACCGCGGAAATATGATTAATACCACACAAAAAATGCCGGCTTAAAACACGAAATGGTTTTAAGCCGGCTAATATTATTTAAATATAAATCAGAACTTTACCTTTTCCGCGATGTACGCGTTGAGCTCGTCGATCTTTACTCTCTCCTGCTGCATCGTATCTCTGTCGCGGACTGTCACGCAGCCGTCTTCGATGCTGTCGAAGTCGTAGGTCACGCAGAACGGAGTACCGATCTCGTCCTGACGGCGGTAACGCTTGCCGATCGAGCCCGCGTCGTCGAAGTCGACCATGAAGTCCTTTGAGAGCTGCTCTCTTACCGCGTCAGCCTTGTCGCTGAGCTTCTTTGAGAGCGGAAGTACCGCTGCCTTGAACGGCGCGAGGTACGGGTGGAAGCGCATTACTACGCGGCTGTCCTTCTCGTCAAGCTGCTCCTCGTCGTAGGCCTCCACAACGGTAGCGAGGAAGAGTCTTTCCACGCCGAGCGACGGCTCGATGACATAGGGAACGTAGCGGGTGTTGTCGGTGGGATCGAAGTAATCGAGAGCCTGACCGCTTTCCTTGATGTGCTGGTTAAGGTCGTAGTCGGTTCTGTCGGCAATGCCCCACAGCTCGCCCCAGCCGAAGGGGAAGAAGTACTCAAAGTCGGTAGTACCCTTGGAGTAGAACGCGAGCTCCTTGGGATCGTGGTCGCGGAGTCTGAGGTTCTCCTCCTTGATGCCGAGGGAGTAGAGGAAGTCGCGGCAGTAGCTTCTCCAGTAGTCGAACCACTCGAGGTCGGTGCCGGGCTTGCAGAAGAACTCAAGCTCCATCTGCTCGAACTCGCGCACGCGGAAAATAAAGTTGCCGGGAGTGATCTCGTTGCGGAAGGATTTTCCGACCTGACATACGCCGAAGGGAAGCTTCTTTCTTGTTGTACGCGCGATGTTAGCGAAGTTTACGAAGATGCCCTGAGCGGTCTCGGGACGGAGATACAGCTCGTTCTTGCTGTCCTCGGTAACGCCCTGGAAGGTCTTGAACATCAGGTTGAACTGACGGATCTCGGTGAAATTGTGCTTGCCGCAGTTGGGACAGGGAATCTGGTGCTCGTTGATGTAGTCTGTCATCTGCTCGTTCGACCAGCCGGCAACGTTGGTGCCGTCAAAGTCCTCGATCAGATCGTCTGCGCGGTGACGGGTCTTGCACTCCTTGCAGTCCATTTTAGGATCTGAGAAGCCGCCTACGTGACCGGAAGCGACCCATGTCTGCGGATTCATCAGGATCGCGGCGTCAAGACCGACGTTGTACTTGTTCTCCTGAACGAACTTCTTGAGCCACGCCGCCTTGATGTTGTTCTTGAGCGCCATACCCAGAGGGCCGTAGTCCCAGGTATTGGCAAGGCCGCCGTA
>NZ_JAHLQB010000063.1 GCF_018918205.1 Lachnoclostridium sp. MSJ-17
AATTTGTCCTGCAGAAGGGCTTTATCGACGCGGTCGTCAGCCGCGTCGCGCTCAAGTCCACCATTTCAAAGCTCTTGAAGATGCACGGCTACGGGGAGGAATAAGTCATGTCAGCTACCAATTCGGTCAATCCCAATCCCGCCTATGACAAGATGCTCGCGGCGCGCGACGCATCGAAGCTGACGGCGGTTGATTACATAAAGAATATGTTCGGCGACAGCTTTATCGAGCTGCACGGCGACAGAAGATTTGCCGACGACAAGGCGATCGTCGCGGGTCTGGGTATGCTCTACGACACGCCCGTGACCGTCATCGGCATCGAAAAGGGCAGAAACACCAAGGAGCGCATGGAACGTAACTTCGGTCAGGCTCATCCCGAGGGCTACCGCAAGGCGCTGCGCCTGATGAAGCAGGCGGAGAAGTTCCACCGTCCGGTGCTTTGTCTGGTCGACACCAGCGGCGCGTATCCCGGCATCGGCGCCGAGGAGAGAGGTCAGGGTCAGGCGATCGCCGAGAACCTGATGGAGATGATGACCCTCAAAACGCCTGTCCTCACCATTCTTATCGGAGAGGGCGGCAGCGGCGGCGCACTTGCTCTGGCGGTCGCCGACGAGGTGTGGATGCTCGAAAACTCGGTCTATTCCGTCATTTCGCCCGAGGGCTGCGCGTCTATCCTCTGGAAGGACAGCGCCAAGGCTCCGCAGGCGGCGGAAGCGCTGAAAATGACCGCTCAGGATCTGTTCGGCTTCGGCGTGATCGAGCGTATCATCCGCCAGCCCAAGGCTGAGGACGCCGCGATGTTCGAGAGCCTGAAGCTGCTCGTGCTCCGCACGTTCGAAAAGAACCTCGCCCTCACCGACGAGGAGCTGCTTGAAAGACGCTACGCGAGATTCCGCAAGATCGGCGCGCGTCAGGATCAACAATCAGAATAAAACAGTAAGGGCGTACCGCATGGATACGCCCTTTTTCCTTGATACGCAAGCCGCGAAACAGCGGAATATTTTTTTATAACTACTTGCTAACGCAGGCAAAATATTATATAATAAAACAGTATATGAATTGATTCGGTGAAATGCGGCGCTTTTCTTTGAAAAACAGCGGCATTTGACCCCGGGAGGAACGGACATGAGCGGAAAAATCACCCACAGACTGGCAGCGGCAGGCATCTGTGCCCTTGTCGCGGCGGGCTCCTGCGCTACGGCGTCCGCCTTTGGGCATTCTTATTATTTGCCCGAGGTCAGCGGCATGAATATCACGGTGCCGGGAAACCTGACCACCATCATGCGCGACGCGTCGGAGAACGACAGCTATTTTACGACCTTTCATCAGGACTACGCCGCCACGATGCAGGATTTTCATACCAACAACATCTATTTGCAGG
>NZ_JAHLQB010000099.1 GCF_018918205.1 Lachnoclostridium sp. MSJ-17
TCTTATCGAGGTTTACAAGAAGCTTCGTCCCTCCGAGCCTCCCACGGTAGACAGCGCGCAGACCCACATCAACAATCTGTTTTTCGACGCCAACCGCTACGATATGTCGCGCGTCGGCAGATATAAATACAACAAAAAGCTCGGCATTGCCAACCGTCTTGAGGGCAGAACGATAACCGAGCCCATCGCCAACCCCCGCACCGGCGAGCTCATGGCTGACCGCGGCGAGAAGATCGGCAAGGACAAGGCGCTCGAGATCGAGAACGCCGGCGTTAAGGTAGCCTTTGTAAAGGGCAACGACGACGTTGTCGTAAAGATCATCTCCAACAACATGGTCGACATCTCAAAGTACGTCGACTTTGACGCCGAGGCTGAGTGCGGCATCCGCGAGAACGTCTGCTTCGAGCTGCTCTGCGAGATCCTCGACTCCGCCCAGAGTGAGGAGGAGCTCAAGGATATGCTTCGCGAGAAGGCTGACGAGCTTGTTCCCAACATCATCACCGTCGACGACATCTTCGCCACCATCAACTACCTCAACTGCGTAGCTCACGGCGTTGGCAACACCGACGACATCGATAACCTGGGCAACAGACGTATCCGCTGCGTCGGCGAGCTGCTTCAAAACCAGTTCCGCATCGGCTTTTCACGTTTGGAGCGCGTCGTGCGCGAAAGAATGACCACCCAGTCGCAGGATATGGACAGCCTTTCGCCCAACTCGCTCATCAATATCCGTCCCGTCACCGCGGCTATCAAGGAGTTCTTCGGCTCCTCGCCGCTCTCTCAGTTCATGGATCAGACCAACCCGCTTGCCGAGCTGACTCACAAGCGCCGTCTGTCCGCTCTGGGCCCCGGCGGTCTTTCCCGTGACCGCGCGGGATTCGAGGTGCGCGACGTTCACTACACCCACTACGGCAGAATGTGTCCTATCGAGACCCCTGAAGGACCTAACATCGGCCTGATCTCCTACCTCGCGAGCTTCGCGAAGATCAACAAGTACGGCTTTGTGGAGGCGCCCTTCCGCAAAATCGACAAAGAGACCGGCGTCGTCACCGACGAGGTCGTCTATATGACCGCCGACCTCGAGGACAACTACTACGTCGCACAGGCGAACGAGCCGCTCGACGAGAACGGTCGCTTCGTCAATTCCAGGGTCGTCGGCAGATACCGCGACGAGTTCGTCGAGCTGCCCGCCAAGCGCTTTGATTACATGGACGTATCTCCGAAGATGGTCGTCTCCGTCGCTACCGCCATGATCCCGTTCCTCGAGAACGACGACGCGAACCGCGCCCTCATGGGCGCTAACATGCAGCGTCAGGCTGTTCCGCTCCTGCGCTCCGAGG
>NZ_JAHLQB010000073.1 GCF_018918205.1 Lachnoclostridium sp. MSJ-17
TAACCTCTCCGGGAGATTACGAGTGGCAGAGCTCACGCAAGAGCGCGCCCTCTACCTTTGAGGATATGATGTCGCGCTTCAAGCAGACCAGCGAGGATAAGATGAGCGACCTCAAGCGCGGAGGAGAGAGCCGGGGCTACAGCCGCAGAGGCAACGGCAACGGCAGAAGATAAGGCAAATCAGGCGTTGCATAAACGCTGAGATACAGGAAAATTTAATAAGGGAGGCAATTTTATGAGAATCGTCTACACAGCAAGAAAAGTTAACCTCAGAGACAACTTCAAGGAGAGAGTCGAAAAGAAGCTGAAGAAATTCAAAAAGCTCTTCTCCGAGGAAGCGGTTGTAAATGTGGTTGTCACCCTTGAAAAGAACCGTCAGACTGTCGAAATGACCATCCGCGACAAGGCGATGGTATACCGCGCAGAGAGCACTATGCCCGAGATGAACGACGCGCTCGATCGGGTAATAGATATCATGACGAGGCAGATTCGCAAGAACAAGACCCGTCTTGAAAAGCGCATCAAAACCGGCAGCCTGAATGACATCATCGCCGAAATGACCGCCGAAGAGGCAGTGGTTGAGGATGAGTACAAGGTTGTCCGCACCAAGCAGGTTATTGTCAAGCCGCTCACCATAGAGGAAGCTATCCTCGAGATGAACATGGTTAACCACGATTTCTTTATGTTCCGTAACGCCGAAACAAACGACATCAATGTTGTTTACAAGCGTAAGGACGGCAACTACGGCGTATTAGAGCCGTCGTAACAGGTAAGAATATTCTCACGGGGCGGGTTATCCGCCCCTTTTCTTTAGTAAGGAGCAAAAAATATGAAGCTCACATTTTCAGCGCCGTGTATCTTCGGACTTGAGGGTATCTGCGCAAACGAGCTGAAATTTCTCGGTATAGAGAACGTCCGCGCCGAAAACGGCAGGGTGCTCTTTGAGGGAGATTTCAATACTCTCGCGAAGGCAAGCGTCAATTCACGCTATGCCGAGAGAATCCACATACTCTTAGCCGAGTTTGAGGCAACCACCTTTGAGCAGCTCTTTGAGGGCGTAAAGGCGGTTGAATGGGAGAATTTCATCGGCATGAGCGACGCCTTTCCCGTCAAGGGCAGGTGCCTCAGCTCAAAGCTGATGAGCGTTCCCGACTGCCAGAAAATAGTCAAAAAGGCGGTTGTCTCGCGTTTGTCGGAGCGTTACCTGCTCTCGTGGTTCGAGGAAACGGGTCCGGTGCATCAGATTCAGTTTTTGATAATGAAAGACCGGGTCAGCATTTTGCTCGACACCTCGGGCGCCGGTCTGCATAAGCGAGGCTACCGCG
>NZ_JAHLQB010000066.1 GCF_018918205.1 Lachnoclostridium sp. MSJ-17
CAATCTTTGTGGTCTATTTTCCGCAATACTTCGTTGTCGTCCTTGCAAGGCGCCAGCCTTGCGGCGTCCTTCGCCTCGTCTTGCGAAAAATATCCTCGCAAATCTTTATCTACTTTTTATCTGAGATTAGTATTATTCTTCCATTTTTCAGCTTATCGAAAAAACGTTTTGGGGCGCGGTCTTTCGCTCCGCCTGCTCATAATACGCAAGCGTGTCCCTGACAATGATCTCGATCATCTGCTTTTTGTTTTTTACGCCCTTCGGCAGACTGAAATAAACATACCACGCACCGGGATAATCCCGGACTCTTTCGCTGTAATCGCCTATGGTGCGGTTGTCGACCACGAACCGAACCTTCGGATTGATCGCCTGAGCCTGCTTCAAGGCTGCTTCTCTGAGCTTTTGGACGTCCTCCTCGACGTCCTTCAAATAATTGTCCTCACTCATGTCTTACTCCTCAAACTCCACCGAGCCGTCCTCAAGACGATAGAGCGCTCCGACGACCCGCAAGCCGTGTTCCTCCTCCTCGTGAATGGCGAGGCTGTTTTCGATTACGGAAATGCTGCGGCGCACATTCAGGCGGCAGGCTTCCTCCTCGTCGGTCTCGTCGCCGATCGCAAGGCGTATCTCGTCGGTGATGAATTTGATGTAGCCGTCGGGGTCGTGGTTGATGGCGGCGTCCACCGCTCCGCAGTGGTTGTGACCCATCACGACGATCAGCTTCACGCCGAGGTGCGACGCGGCGTACTCCACAGAACCGAGCTGGTGGTCGTCCATCACATTACCGGCAACACGAATCACAAACAACTCGCCGATGCCCGCGCTGAATACGCTTTCGGGAATCACACGCGAATCCGAACAAGTAATGATGATCGCATACGGCTGCTGCCCGTTCCGACAGGTATCAAGCCGCTTTTCAGGCGAAATATCGCCGCTGCCGGTTCTGCTGTTCATGTATATTTGATTGCCGCTTTTCAGCTTTTCCAACGCTTCATCGGCGCTGAGATTTTTGATTATTTCATGTGACATTATTCATCATTCCTTTGTGTTATGAATGTTCTATTCTTTGAAAATACTTTTCTGACTTCTCATCGCATATCCGCAATATCTCCCGCTTTTCTTCATCAGTCAGATTCTTCCACACTGTCGGCTCCACCTCGATGATGCCGAGGGTTTTGGTGTGGCGGAGCATCTGCATATCTTCAAAGCGTTTGAACGGATTTGCAAG
>NZ_JAHLQB010000055.1 GCF_018918205.1 Lachnoclostridium sp. MSJ-17
GGCCGCCATTAAGTCCAGAAGGAGGTGCAAAGAAATGGCAGTAACAGCAAATTATGAGACCGTCATGGTCGTCTCCATGAAGAAGGGCGAGGAAGCCGTTCAGTCCGTTGTGGAGAGATTCAAGACACTCATCGAGCAGAACGCCACTTTGAAGAATGTTGACGAATGGGGCAAGAGAAAGCTTGCTTACCTCATCAACAAAGAAAGCGAAGGCTATTATGTTCTCTTTGACTTTGAATCCACCGCCGAGTTCCCCGCGGAGCTTGACCGTAAGTTCAGGATCAATGAAGATGTAATGCGTTCAATGATCATCAAGAAAGAAGACGAATAAGCAAATTGTAGGGCGAAAGCCTGAACGTGAAAGGAACAAGTATTATGTTGAACAGAGTGATTTTAATGGGCAGACTTGTGTCTGACCCCGAACTGAAAACCACACCCACGGGTGCCAGCGTGACTAATTTCAGAATTGCCGTTGACCGCAGCTATGTAAAGCAGGGCGAGGAGCGCAAGGCTGATTTTATCGACATCGTGTGCTGGAGACAGACCGCCGAGTTTGTCTGCCGTTATTTCGGCAAGGGCGCGATGATCGCCGTTGAAGGTCAGCTTCAAACAAGGACCTATCAGGCGAAGGACGGCACCAACCGTTATGTGGTAGAGGTCGTAGCCGACAACGTTTCCTTTACCGGCGAGCGCCGCGACAACAACTACGGCGGCAACCAGTCTTACGGAAACCAGTCTTACGGCAACCAGTCCTACGGCGGACAGTCTTACGGCGCGCCCGCGCAGCCTCAGTATCAGGCTCCGGCGCCTCAGTATCAGGCTCCCGCACAGCCCCAGCCCTCGTATCAGAGCGGCTCGAACGCTGATTTTCAGGACATGCCCCTCGACGACGACCTGCCGTTTTAATTAAATTGTAACGTATTTGAATAATCTCATTGAAAGGAGAACCGACAATGGCTGAAAGACCCAACAACCGCGGCAGAAAGTCCCGCAAGAAGGTTTGCGGCTTCTGCGTTGATAAGGTAGAGCACATTGATTATAAGGATATCGCGCGTCTTCGCCGCTACATGTCCGAAAGAGGAAAGATCCTTCCCCGCCGTGTGACAGGTACCTGCGCAAGACATCAGCGTGACCTCACAACTTCCATCAAGCGTGCGCGTCACCTCGCTCTGCTTCCCTATACAGCAGACTAAGCGATTATTGATTAACAACTAAGGACAGGCTTCA
>NZ_JAHLQB010000084.1 GCF_018918205.1 Lachnoclostridium sp. MSJ-17
ATAATGTTGCGGGCTTTTTCGTCCGCTTCTTCCTTGAGCTGCGCCTGATACTCCATGATCTTGACGGATTTCTCGTGCGCGAGCTCGCTTTCAAGCTGGGAAAGCAAGTAGCTTTTTGCTTGCTCTGTTGTATAGCCCGAAATTTTTTCGAGCATTTCAAACTGACTCTTCTTGAGGGTTTCGATCTCCTCGAGCTTCTGGTCAGCTTCCTTGAGCTTCTTGTTGACGCGCTCGTCCTTTTTCTCGACGTTGTCGAGCTTTCTGTCGAGCGTTTCTTCCTTTTGCTGGATACGGCGTTCCTGACGCTGAACTTCCTTGCGTCTGTCGGAGATTTCCTTCTCGCTCTCGTTTCTGAAGCGGTGAACCTCGTCCTTACCCTCGAGGACATACTCCTTCTTCTTAGCCTCAGCGGTCTTGATAGCGTCGGCAACGATGCGCTTAGCCTCTTCCTCGGCACTGCCGATTTCCTTTTCGGCGGTATTCTTGCGCACGTTGATACCGACGGCGATACCTACCGCAACGCCTGCCAGCAAAGCGACAATTATAAGAATTATCGCTAAAAACAGCTGCATTCCCATGACACCTCCTTTTAATTAGTTTTTAATAATCATTCCCAATCAATAGACTCCGAAGGTGCCGTTAATCAAGATATTCAGTTTTCATCAAATATTTTTTACGACCAAACCTGTTGGCTATTAAATGTATAAAAAATATCTATAATAAACGGCTCTTCTTTAAGAGTCTGATTAAAAAGACGGGTACGGCGTGAAAAAACCGCCCCGGAAATACGCATAAATCCGTATTCTTTACTAATTTTAATATAAAATCAATATGTTGTCAAGTCGGAAATAACAGTTTCACAAAAAAATAATTGCAATACTGAATAATGTATGTGAAAAATGCAAGATTTGATAAATATGTTATGGCAATTTTGTGAAGGCTTGGTGAAAAATGGAAAAAATACTGTGAATTTTTCAGCAAACTATTGAATAAATAAAAGAAATGTAATATAATATATATATCTTAATTTTAGGAGGAATTTATTATGTCAGTAAAAGTTGCAATTAACGGTTTCGGCCGTATCGGACGTCTTGCTTTCAGACAGATGTTCGGCGCAGAGGGTTACGAGGTAGTAGCTATCAACGACCTCACCGATCCCAAGATGCTCGCTAACCTGCTCAAGTACGACACCGC
>NZ_JAHLQB010000027.1 GCF_018918205.1 Lachnoclostridium sp. MSJ-17
CAGACCCTCACGCAGGACGCGACGGGAACTATGGCGTACATCGAATACGAGGCTATGGGTATTCCCAGAGTCAAGACCGAGAAGAGCGTCGCTTACATAGACCACAACACCTTACAGACTGGCTTTGAGAACGCGGACGATCACCGCTTTATCCAGTCCGTCTGCAAAAAGCACGGAATTTACTTCTCACGTCCCGGCAACGGCATCTGCCACCAGGTTCACCTTGAGCGCTTCGGCAAGCCCGGCAAGACTCTCATCGGCTCCGACAGCCACACTCCCACAGGCGGCGGCATCGGTATGCTCGCTATCGGCGCGGGCGGTCTGGACGTTGCCGTAGCTATGGGCGGCGGCGCTTACTACATCACCATGCCCAAGATGGTAAGAGTAAACCTCACCGGCAAGCTCTCTCCGTGGGTTTCCGCGAAGGACATCATTCTCGCGGTTCTCAGAGTCATGAGCGTCAAGGGCGGCGTAGGCAAAATCGTTGAGTACGGCGGCGAGGGCGTAAAGATCCTGACCGTTCCCGAGAGAGCCACTATCACCAACATGGGCGCTGAGCTCGGCGCAACGACCTCGGTATTCCCCTCTGACGAGATCACAAAGGAATTTCTCAAGGCTCAGGGCCGCGAGGAGGATTACACCGAACTGAGCGCGGACGCGGACGCTGTTTACGACGAGGTTATCGAAATCAACCTCAGCGAGCTTGAGCCTCTCGCGGCATGCCCGCACTCTCCCGACAACATCAAGACTGTCAAGGAGCTCGAGGGCAAGACAGTCGATCAGGTCTGCATCGGTTCCTGCACAAATTCCAGCTACCTCGACCTCATGCGCGTTGCCTACATTCTCAAGGGCAAGAAGGTCGCTGACAACGTTTCTCTCGCAATCGCTCCCGGCAGCAAGCAGGTGTTCAACATGCTCGCTCTCAACGGCGCTCTCGGCGACATGATCGCCGCCGGCGCGAGAATCCTCGAGAGCGCCTGCGGCCCCTGCATCGGCATGGGTCAGTCACCCAACAGCAAGGGCGTTTCGCTGAGAACCTTCAACCGCAACTTTGAGGGAAGAAGCGGCACAGCAGACGGTCAGATTTACCTTGTTTCTCCCGAAACAGCCGCGGTTTCAGCTCTCAAGGGCGTATTCACCGACCCGAGATG
>NZ_JAHLQB010000006.1 GCF_018918205.1 Lachnoclostridium sp. MSJ-17
CGCCTTGTAGCCGTTGTTAAGACCGAGAATACCCTTTATCTCGTCTTTAAGCTGGCCGACGCTGTAGCCGTAGCCCTGCTGACCGAAGCCGCCGAAGCAGTTGAGATCCTGACGAACCTGAGAAGCGGTAACGTTCATGATCTCTGCGAGCTTGTTGGATGAGATCCTGTCAACTCCCTGCTCGTCGAGCTCGGTGAGAAAGCGGTAATATCTGGGCAAACGCCTGATTACCGACATGGAAATGCTGTCATTCTTTGACATACGCATGTGTCTCCTTTTGAGGATTAAAGCATTGCGGAAAGACGCTCGTTAACAGCCTTGAGGAAATCCTCTGTGTTGACCTTAGTTTTGTTTTCGAGGGTAGAGATCAGGTAGAGGTCGCCGGTCATAACGCCGTCCTCAATTGTCTTGATCGTAGCCTGCTCAAGCTTCTCGGCAAAAGAGGTCAGCTCAGGCAGCTTGTCAAGCTCGCCGCGCTTCTTGAGCGCGCCTGTCCATGCAAAGATGGTCGCAACGGAGTTGGTAGAGGTCTCCTCGCCCTTGAGGTGCTTGTAGTAGTGGCGCTGCACGGTGCCGTGAGCAGCCTCGAACTCGTAGATGCCGTCGGGAGAAACAAGCACGCTCGTCATCATCGCCAGCGAGCCGAAAGCGGTCGCGATCATGTCGCTCATAACGTCGCCGTCGTAGTTCTTGCAAGCCCACATATAGCCGCCTTCGCTGCGGATAACGCGCGCTACAGCGTCGTCGATGAGGGTGTAGAAGTAGGTGATGCCCGCTTCCTCAAACTTATCCTTGTACTCGTTCTCAAAGATCTCCGCGAAGATATCCTTGAAACGGTGGTCGTAGGTCTTGCTGATTGTGTCCTTTGTAGCAAACCATACGTCAATGTGCTGGTCGAGAGCGTAGTTGAAGCATGAGCGCGCAAAGGAGGAAATACTCTTGTCGATGTTGTGCATGCCCTGGATAATGCCGTCGGACTTGAAGTCAAAGATAAGGCTTCTTTCTTCGCTGCCGTCGGGCTTAGTTACGCAGAGCTCAGCCTTGCTGCCGCCCTCAACGCGCATTTCCGTGTTCTTGTAAACGTCGCCGTAGGCGTGACGGGCGATGCAGATAGGCTTCTTCCAGGTGGGAATGTAGGGAACGAT
>NZ_JAHLQB010000062.1 GCF_018918205.1 Lachnoclostridium sp. MSJ-17
AAAGCTGCCGAGGAGCAGCGTCCTTGACTCGCTGTCAAACAATGGCGGAAACGGATGGTCTATTCTCCGCGGCTCGCTCACTTCTTCATCCTCCGGATGTAGGCAAAGGTCTTTTCCTCACCCTCGTCGCGCAGCATTACAAGCAGCTTTTCGAGCATGGCCTCGGTTTTTTCGTGCATGCGGCGCTTGCCCTTTACGCGCAGAAAATACTCGTAGGGGTGCGCGTCGGTGTAATTTTTGCCGTTGTAGATCTTGCTTGCCGCCACGCGGTCGCAAAACATCTCTATCAAAAAGCGCGTCGGCATTTCGACGTTCTCGATCTGCTTTGTCTTGGGATTGTAGTCGTTCCAGTACTCGTAATGGTGGCGGTTTCTGCCCTTGTGGTGCATCCACGCGACTGAGCTGCCGTACAGCTCGCGTTCCTTCTCGTTCGGGCTGCGGTTGCCCTGATAATACTTCGCGCCGGGTATAAACTCGGTCGGACTGTACTTTGACAAGTCGTGCCTCAGACCCTGCCAGAGAATTCCGGCGCGCGCGCAGTTAGCGATGACCTTGTGTCTGTGGTTTGTAATTGTAATGAAATGTTTGATCGGATGTCCCATAATTCTATCACCTTCCCTATTTTACCACAAAAAATTGCAAATGTAAAACTATTGATTATTTTTGCAAAAGATTGTATAATAGTAATAAGTATTACAAAGAGGTAACAATATGACAAGAAGAATTCTGATTACCGCGCTGTACGTAATCGCCGCCGCAATTATGCTGCTCTCGGCGCTGTGCATTGTCGGAATCACCCGGAACGCCGGCATAACAAACGCGCAAACTCCGTTCCGCGAGGAAACGGAACCGACCGTCACCGAGAAAGCCTTCCTCATGAAGCAAAACGAGCCGACTGTCATACATATCACCGGGCAAAACGAAAAAAAGCTGCTCTCTTGGGAAAGCAGCGACGAAAGCATACTGACCGTAGACAGCGGAGGACGGCTGGACGCGTTCA
>NZ_JAHLQB010000007.1 GCF_018918205.1 Lachnoclostridium sp. MSJ-17
AGCCCTCAAGACCCTCCTGCTCGCCGCTGAACGCGATTATCTGGGGGTTTACAAGCTCGATGACGCCCTCGCCCACGTCGATAACGACGACGCGGCGCAGCATTCCGACCTGCGGAGCCGCAAGACCCACGCCGTTTGCCTTGTGCATGGTCTCAGCCATGTCGTCGAGGAGGGTGGCGAGCTTATTATCGAATTTTTCAACGGGACGGCAGCGCTTTTTGAGAATCGGGTCGCCGTCCTTAACAATATTTCTGATTGCCATAGTATCACCTTTAGTGTTTGAAATTCAGCACACCAGCGCGTTCATGTCGGCGTAGGCGGTCACCCTTTGGAACTCCTTTTCCTCGCCGAAGCCAAGCAGCGCTCCTGACAAAAGCGCCCGGAACTCGCGGTTGTTTCTGCATTTTATAATCAGCTTATAGCGGAATTTATTGCTCACCTTCACAACGAGCGCCGGAGACGGTCCGAGGATCCGCAGTGGCAGATTCGGGTGCTCCGAGCGCGCCATACCGACGAAGATATCGAGAAACCTCGCCGCCGCGCGGAGAGTGAGCTGCTGATTCTCGCCGACGAAGCCGACAAGACAGATATCCGCAAACGGCGGATAGAGCATCATCTCGCGCATTTTTATCTCGGTTTCGTAAAACGCCTCGTAGTCCTGCCGCGCCGCCATGCCGATGATAAGGTTGTCGGGCGTGTAGGACTGGATGACCGCGACTCCCTTCTCCTTACCTCTGCCGCTTCTGCCGACTACCTGAGTGAGCAGCGAGAAAGCGCGCTCGTAGCTGCGGTAGTCGTCGGCGTAGAGGGCGTGGTCGGTGTTGAGCACTCCGACGAGGGTCACGTTGGGGAAGTCAAGTCCTTTTGCGACCATCTGGGTGCCGACGAGGATGTCGTATTCTCCGTTTGAAAA
>NZ_JAHLQB010000058.1 GCF_018918205.1 Lachnoclostridium sp. MSJ-17
ACGCCCTCGGGAACGAACTTGCGGTTGCTCGCCTGGAAGTAGCGGTCAGCGCTGCCCTTGCCCATTGCGCCGAGACTGCCCATTCCGCGGTATACCTTGAACTGTCTGCCCTGATAGATCTCGTTTTCTCCGGGACTTTCCTCACAGCCTGCAACGAGCGAGCCGACCATGACTACGCTGCCGCCCGCGGCGAGAGCCTTGACGATGTCGCCGCTGTACTTGATGCCGCCGTCTGCGATAACGGGAATGCCGTACTTTGAAGCCTCGCAGGCAGCGTCATAAATAGCTGTGACCTGGGGTACGCCGATACCGGCGACGATTCTTGTTGTACAGATGGAGCCGGGTCCGATACCGACCTTTACCGCGTCAGCGCCGGCTGAGATAAGAGCTTTTGCAGCCTCAGCGGTAGCGATGTTGCCCGCGATGAGAGGAAGCTCGGGATAAGCCTTCTTTACTCTTGCAACGGAGTTTACAACATTTGAGTTGTGGCCGTGAGCTGAGTCGAGAACTACAACGTCTACGCCCGCCTCGATGAGAGCGGCTACTCTGTCGAGCACGTCTGCTGTCGCGCCAATCGCCGCGCCGCAGATAAGTCTGCCCTTGTCGTCACGCGCGGAGTTCGGATACTGCACGCTCTTCTCGATATCCTTGATCGTGATAAGTCCCTTTAAGCTGCCGTCCTTGCCGACGATCGGGAGCTTTTCGATCTTGTGCTCGCGGAGAATGTTCTGAGCCTGCTGCAGCGTCGTACCGACGGGGGCGGTGATAAGATTCTCCTGAGTCATAACCTTTGAAATCGGCTGAGCGAAATCCGCCGCCGTCATAAAGCGCATATCGCGGTTCGTGATAATGCCGATGAGCTTTCCGTCACGGCAAATCGGCACGCCTGAGATTTTGTACTTGCCCATGAGGTCGTCAGCGTCCTTGACGGT
>NZ_JAHLQB010000104.1 GCF_018918205.1 Lachnoclostridium sp. MSJ-17
AGCGCCTTGCGGTAGCCCTCGGGATGAGCCTGACCGAAGTTGCGCTCCATGCGTTCCTTGGTGTTTCTGCCCTTCTCGATGCCGATAACGGTGACGGGAGTCTCGAAGAGCATCGCGAGACCGCCCACGATCGCCTTGTCGTCCGAAAATCTTCTGTCGCCGTGAAGCTCGATAAAGCTCTCGCCGAACATGTATTTAATATAGTCAACCGCCGTCAGTTTCGACGCGTCGCGCGCAGCGAGAACCTTTTCGTAGGCGGGATTGGTGTTTGGTGTTGTGCCTGACATTCTTAGACCTCCCCGTAGCCGTGTAATTTCAGGAGCTTAACGAGCGTCGGCTTGAGCGACGAACGCTGCACGACCGCGTCGATAAAGCCCTTTTGCAGTACAAATTCCGAGGTCTGAAAGTCCTTCGGCAGCTTTTGGCGCATTGTCTGCTCGATTACTCTGGGACCCGCGAAAGCCACAAGCGCGTTTGGTTCGGCGAGGATGATGTCGCCCTCCATCGCGAACGAGGCGGTAACGCCGCCGGTGGTGGGGTCGGTCAGAACGGTGATGTACAGCAGACCGGCGTCGCTGTGGCGCTTGACCGCGCCGGAGGTCTTTGCCATCTGCATGAGCGAGAGGATACCCTCCTGCATTCTCGCGCCGCCCGAAACGGTGCAGATGATCACGGGAAGCGCGTTCTCTGTAGCGTACTCAAAGGCGCGCGTGATTTTTTCGCCGGTGACGGTGCCCATGCTGCCCATCATGAATTCCGCGTCCATAACGCAAAGCTCGGTTCTAATGCCGTC
>NZ_JAHLQB010000100.1 GCF_018918205.1 Lachnoclostridium sp. MSJ-17
GCTTTGACACTTTTCTCGTCACGGACTGCCTCATCAACCGCTCTGATAAAAGCCTCAGTCTGTTCCGCCACGGCGACTTTGAGGACCTGTTCGATTTCATTCAGGATTCATATAAATAAACTTCACGGTTTGGCGCGCGCCAAACCTTTTCTTTTTTCCTATACCGAAAAATAATTACTGTCGGATATGATAGAATAAAATGTAATATGATTCAGGAGGCTGATGGCATGTCAGACGTAATCAGAATTTTTGTAGAAAAACGCGAGGGCTTCAATGTTGTCGCAAAGCAGACGCTTTGGGACATCCGCCACAACTTGGGCATGAGGTCCGTAACCGACCTGCGCTATATTGTGCGCTACGATATCGAGGGTCTTACCCGCGACGAATATGACAAGGCGAAGGGTATCGTGCTCTCAGAGCCGAACGCCGACGTTATTTACGAGGAAACTCTGCCCGTAGAAACCGGCTGGAGGGTCTTCGCTATGGAATATCTCCCCGGTCAGTACGACCAGCGCGGCGACTCCGCCGAGCAGTGCGTACAGCTTTTGACTCAGGGCGAGAGGTGCAAGGTGCTCACCGCGAGAGTCATCGCTCTCAAGGGCGACCTTACCGACGAGGAACAGAAGAAGGTAGAGGATTACCTTATCAACCCCGTTGAGAGCCGTCTGGCTTCCCTCGACAAGCCCGAGACGCTCGACATGGAAACTCCCGTTCCCGACGACGTTAAGCGCGTTGAGGGC
>NZ_JAHLQB010000067.1 GCF_018918205.1 Lachnoclostridium sp. MSJ-17
ACGCTCTTCCGATCTATTTTCCCGGGTGTTGCTCGAACATCTTGAAAGCAACCTCGAGCACGGACGTCAGAGCATATTGCTGCTCAACCGCAGGGGTCACAATTCCTTTGTCACCTGCACCCACTGCGGCGACAGTGTGACCTGTCCGAACTGCTCGATTTCGCTCACCTACCACATACGCAACAACCGCCTGATGTGCCACTACTGCGGCTATTCGGTGCCGTTTTCGGGTGAGTGTCCGACCTGCCACAGCAACACGCTGCGTCTCGGCGGCACAGGCACCCAGAAGGCTGAGCGCGACATAGCGGAGATCTTCCCGAACGCGCGTATTCTTCGGATGGACACCGACGCGGCTTCGTCAAAGGCGAGCTACGAGCGCATGATCTCGTCGTTCTCGAACGGCGATTACGACATTCTCGTCGGCACCCAGATGGTCGCGAAGGGACTTGATTTCCCGAACGTGACTCTTGTCGGCGTGCTCAACACCGACCACGCGCTCTACGCCGACGACTACCGCAGCTACGAGCGCGCGTTCTCGCTGCTCACTCAGGTAGTCGGCAGAAGCGGCAGAGGCAAGGAAAAGGGCGTTGCGGTAATACAGTCCTACACGCCCGACAACCTGATCATCGGCATGGCGGCGCGGCAGGACTACGCGGCGTTTTACGACACCGAGATAAAAATGCGCGAGATGATGCTCTATCCGCCGTTCGCGGATA
>NZ_JAHLQB010000004.1 GCF_018918205.1 Lachnoclostridium sp. MSJ-17
GGAGAACGGCGTCCTCGTAGTTGTAGCCTTCCCAGGTCATGAAGCCGATGAGGGCGTTCTTTCCGAGGGCGATTTCGCCGTTTTCGGTGGCGGGACCGTCGGCAAGCACGTCGCCTGCCTTAACTCTCTGTCCTCTCTCAACGATCGGGCGCTGGTTGAAGCAGGTGCCCTGGTTGGAGCGGAGGAACTTGATAACTTCGTAATCCTTGACATTGCCGTCGTCGTACTGAACGCGGATATTTCTCGCGTCGACGCTCATGACGATACCGTCGCCCTCAGCGAGAATGCAGACGCCCGAGTCGGTGCCTGCCTTGTACTCCATGCCGGTGCCGACGATAGGAGCCTCCGAGCGGAGAAGCGGAACAGCCTGACGCTGCATGTTCGCGCCCATCAGAGCACGGTTCGCGTCGTCGTTTTCAAGGAAGGGGATCATAGCCGTAGCGACGGATACAACCATCTTAGGAGATACGTCCATGTAGTCAAAGCGCGCCGCGGGAAGCTCGACGAATTCGTCGCGGTAACGGCCTACGACCTTGGAATGTACGAATCTGCCGTTCTCATCGAGCGGCTCGTTCGCCTGCGCTACGTAGTAGTTATCCTCAACGTCCGCGGTCATGTAGACGACCTCGTCGGTGACAATGCCGGTTTCCTTG
>NZ_JAHLQB010000039.1 GCF_018918205.1 Lachnoclostridium sp. MSJ-17
GGCGCTACAGGCTCCTCCAAGGCTCACACCGAAAGCTCCATCGAAACCTGCGGTGCTGAGGTTCAGAAGGGTAATCCGCCCACAGAGCGCAAAATCCAGCGCCTGTTCCGCAATCCAAAGGTCGCAAAGCTCATAAAGCGCTGCAACGACTTCGGCGCGGGCGGCGTATGCGTAGCGATAGGCGAGCTTGCAGACGGTCTGACCGTTGAGCTCGACAAGGTAACAAAGAAATACGACGGCCTCGACGGCACAGAGCTCGCTATCTCCGAATCTCAGGAGAGAATGGCTGTCGTTCTCGATAAAAACGACGTTGACAAGTTCATCAAGTACGCAGAGACCGAAAACCTCGAAGCTACCGCAGTAGCTGTAGTTACCGAGAATCCGCGCCTGACGATGCACTGGAGAGGCGACAAGATCGTCGACCTCAGCCGCGCATTCCTCAACACAAACGGCGTAACACAGGTTGCAAAGGCGTTCATCACAGCTCCCAAGGCTGAGCACTGCTACCGCGAGGCGTGCCCCGAAAAGCTCGCAGACCTGCCCTTTGAGGAAGCTATCACTGAAAACATGGCTCGTCTTGAGGTCTGCTCACAGATCGGTCTGAGCGAACGCTTT
>NZ_JAHLQB010000011.1 GCF_018918205.1 Lachnoclostridium sp. MSJ-17
ATCGAAACGTCATCAATTGATAACGTGTTTCAAACAATTTGGTGACTCGTGCGGGAATCGAACCCGCGTTGCCGGCGTGAGAGGCCGGAGTCTTAACCGCTTGACCAACGAGCCATTTTTATTCAAGGGACTCATTGATGTGAGCCCCTTGAGTTTTGGTGCACCATCAGGGGCTCGAACCCGGGACACCCTGATTAAGAGTCAGGTGCTCTACCAACTGAGCTAATGGTGCATATTTTAAATCGAGACGGATACGTCGGATTCATAGCTTTACGTCGGTGTCCCGAATTATTCGTTCATCAGACACTCTCGTTTCGCTCTCGCGCTCTTTCAAACATTGTTTGTAATGTTCTTCTCGCACGCTGTTTCCGCCCGCTTGGGCAAGTGCCCTGAAAACTGAATAAAGAAGAGATAAATTGAAGAAGTAAATACTGACTGACCAAAGTTCAGTGTTCATATGGTCAAGCCCTCGACCTATTAGTACTGCCAAGCTGAATGCCTCACGGCACTTACACACGCAGCCTATCAACCTCGTAGTCTTCAAGGGGTCTTACTCGTTTACACGATGGGATATC
>NZ_JAHLQB010000060.1 GCF_018918205.1 Lachnoclostridium sp. MSJ-17
AGTCGGAATTGCTAGTAATCGCGGATCAGCATGCCGCGGTGAATACGTTCCCGGGCCTTGTACACACCGCCCGTCACACCATGGGAGCCGGTAATACCCGAAGTCAGTAGTTCAACCGCGTGAGAGCGCTGCCGAAGGTAGGATTGGCGACTGGGGTGAAGTCGTAACAAGGTAGCCGTATCGGAAGGTGCGGCTGGATCACCTCCTTTCTATGGAGACCAACAGATGAAACAGGCTGTTCTAACATCCAAGGTCAGCATTACGAAAGTTCACTTGCAAATCGTTGTTCAATTTTCAGGGTCCTGAAACCCTGAAAGAGATATGGGGGTATAGCTCAGCTGGGAGAGCACCTGCTTTGCAAGCAGGGGGTCAGCGGTTCGATCCCGCTTATCTCCACCAACGGCTTAAGATTTGAGCCAAACCAATATGGGCTTATAGCTCAGCCGGTTAGAGCGTCCGCCTGATAAGCGGGAGGTCGGTGGTTCGAGTCCACTTAAGCCCACCATTTTTGTCAGAGCAAGCTCTGACAAAAAGAAAGTACCTTGAAA
>NZ_JAHLQB010000113.1 GCF_018918205.1 Lachnoclostridium sp. MSJ-17
ACGTCCACGACCGTGCCCTGCTCGCCGTGGGGAACGCGCAGCGAGGTATCTCTTACCTCTCTCGCCTTTTCGCCGAAGATGGCGCGCAGCAGTCTTTCCTCAGCGGTCAGCTCGGTCTCGCCCTTGGGGGTTACCTTGCCGACGAGGATGTCGCCCGCCTTGACCTCGGAACCGATCTGGATGATACCGTCCTCGTCAAGGTATTTGAGCATATCCTCGCCCACGTTGGGGATGTCGCGGGTGATCTCTTCGGGGCCGAGCTTGGTGTCTCGCGCCTCGGTGTCGTATTCTTCGATATGGATAGATGTGTAAACATCGTCGCGAACGATTTTTTCGTTAAGCAGAACGGCGTCCTCGTAGTTGTAGCCCTCCCAGGTCATGAAGCCGATGAGAGCGTTTTTGCCGAGAGCGATCTCGCCGTTATCGGTAGCGGGGCCGTCCGCGAGCACCTCGCCCTTCTTTACGCGCTGACCGCGTGAAACGATGGGGCGCTGGTTGAAGCAGGTTCCCTGATTGGAACG
>NZ_JAHLQB010000037.1 GCF_018918205.1 Lachnoclostridium sp. MSJ-17
AGCCTCCTGAAGAGCCTTCTTGGCCCACTGACCTGTTACGATGTAGTCAGCCTTGTTGTTCTTGTTCATAAGGTTGAGTGCAACCATTGCGAACTGTGTTGAACCGCCGCCCTGAAGGAAAAGTACCTTGTAGTTGTCGGGAATGTTCATTACCTCTCTGAGAAGTGCCTCTGCGTCCTTGATGATCTTGTCATATGCCTTGCTGCGGTGAGACATCTCCATTACGCTCTGACCTGTACCCTCGTAGTCGAGCATTTCTGCCGCTGCTTTTTTAAGTACAGATTCGGGCAGCATTGACGGACCTGCGGAAAAATTATAAACTCTTGCCATGTCTTAAAAACTCCCTTTTTATTAGTATTGGCTAACCGCGGATGTATCCGCGGAACCCCATTTTTACTTTAAGATTATACGCTCTTTAAAAAGCAATGTCAATAATATGGTAAATATTTAGTTAAAACTTTAACGATATACCGCACAATTATGGATTTGCAGAGCAAATTATAA